>JBOGYB010000059.1:0-7309 GCA_050696555.1 Solirubrobacteraceae bacterium
ACCGTGATCGTGGCCTGATGGGGGCTCCACTTGCGTTCGCCGAACTCGATCCAGTCGCCCCGTGCCCAGGCATCGAGGATCGTCGCGCGGAGCTCACGCTCGGTGAGGTTGAAGCGACTGGAGTTATGGGGAAATTGCCGCAACTCGACGTGGTACACGCTGGTAAGCCTCGCAAATCGGCTGTCACCGCGGACCCTTCCGCTCAACCATGCTGCTCTAACGGCCGATGGGCAGCACATGCGATTGGTGAACAAACCTCTCCACCTCCGACATCCGGGAGCCCGACATGCCTCAGAGATGGTGGGTTGGATCGTCTTGGGCCTCCCCCGCCCACGCCGAAGTTCAGCACGGTCGGTCCAGGCAGGCAGCGTTGTGCGCAGTTGGGGCGCCTGGTGGGGGCACCATCAGAAGCCGCTCAGAATGCTGGCCGCGGTGACATTGTGCTGGTCGGCCGCCTATCTGGCCTGGCGTGTCGGTTGGAGCTGGCAGCGCTCGAACGCGGCGCTGTGGATATGCCTGTTGCTCGCCGAGCTCTACGGGCTCTGGAATCTCGCAACGCTGACGTGGCTCACCTGGGACGTGACGCCACGCAAGCGACCGCAACCCTCACCCGGACGTAGCGTGGATGTGTACATCTGCACATATGACGAGCAAACCCCAGTACTGGAGGCAACATTGGCTGGTTGCTCGCTCATGACCTACCCCCACACGACTTGGCTGCTCGACGATGGCAATCGAGAGGAGGTAGAGCTACTCGCGAGGCGATGGGGAGTGCGGTACATGACGCGTCCGGACAAATCCCATGCCAAGGCGGGCAACATCAATCACGCGCTACCGAAGACCGACGGGGAGTACGTGCTTGTACTCGACGCCGATCACGTCCCGCTCCCGGACGCGTTGGACACGCTCGTGGGCTATCTGGAGGACCCAAAGGTGGCACTCGTGCAGACTCCCCACGACTTCTCCAACCACGATTCGATCCAGCACTACGACCTCGGGCGACACGAGCAGTCGGTGTTCTTCTCGGCGATATGCGTGGGTAAGGATCGCCACAACGCGGCATTCTGGTGCGGCTCGGGAGCTCTTATCCGCCGTGAGGCACTTCTGTCGGTTGGGGGAGTGGCGACGGAGACGATCGCCGAGGACTTCCACACCACGATCAAGCTCCATCGCGATGGTTGGCGCACCCACTACGACGACCGTGTAATCGCGCAGGGCCGTGCGCCCCACGACCTCGCCTCCTACTTGTTGCAGCGCGACCGCTGGGCGAGGGGCAACCTTGCCGTGTTCACCACCCCGGAGAGCCCTTTCCGCGCACGCGGTTTGACCGCTAAGCAGAGGATGAGCTACCTGGCTAGCCTCACCGGATATCTAGCGGGACCGATGCGGCTGCTGATGTTGGTGGTGCTTGCCGCGGTTCTGTGGACCGGGGCACTGCCATTGCGTATCGCGCCGCTCGCGCTTGCGACCCTATGGGCGCCGGCAACGCTCTTGATGGTGCTCGCGGGATCAGCGCTCTGCCGTGGCCAACAGGGCAGCGGAGAGGCAACGCACTACGAACTGTGCACTGCGGAGATCTTCACGCGGGCGTTGCGCTGTGTCGTGAGACCCGGGCGCACGAGCTTCAAGGTGACCCCCAAGGAGGGGATCGACCGAGGTGGGTGGGAGGCGGTACGCCAGTTCCACCTCCTGATAGGGCTGGCGACACTGCTCGCGGTAGGTCTGTTGCTACGCGTGGTGGAGGACTTCGGAGCCGGCCCCTTGCCAGCAATGCATGGTTTCGCAGCTTGGTTTGTGCCTGTGCTCGGGTTGGTGGAGCTGCGGCGTGTCAGCCGCACGCTCATCCATGTGGGCCGCCGCAAGCAGCTACGCGGGGAGTACCGCACGCCGCTCACCGCCGCCGCGGTGCTTGTGCCAAGCGATGACGCCGCGGTCGGCGGCCCCTCGCTGCTGGCGCGCATGTGCGATATGACCACAACAGGGGTGGGCTTCGAGCTGTCGCGTCCACTGCCTCCGGGGACCCGTGCAAGCCTGACCGTCCAACTGCCAGGCGTTGGCGCGGAGCCGACACCCACCCGGATGGAGGTCGAGGTGCGCTCGTGCTTGGCCCACCAGACGGACTGGCGCATCGGAGCAACGATCCTCGACTGCGAGGAGAACGACAGACGACATGTGCTCGCCTACTGCAACGTGGTCTGGCCCTATCGACGCCTGCGTGGCGAAACCGATGGAGTGCCATCCATTACCGGCCTGTCGAGAGCCGACGCGACGCAAACCACCTGGCCTGGCGAAGCGGAGATTGCATCTACCAACTGAGAAGGCCGGGTGGCCACAGATGTGTGGGCGCGGGTGGCCGATAGAGCCAAACTGGACCTCAGTGTCGTAGAGGACCTTCTCGATCTCACAAATTCCAAAGATACAAAGTGAATCAGTAACTGCTACTGTTAACTCCCAAAAGTGGCATCGTGTTCTATCGCCGAAGGCGCACGACCACACGTAGTTCGGACTCTTCTGAGAATTAGGAGGTAGGAGTCGATGACCCTTCCTGTGAGGGTTGGGACCGAGTGGATCAACACGTTCCATGCCGACGCCTGTCAACAGAACAATTTGGACTATCGCGACGATCACGCCATCGGATTCTGCGAACACATGGGAAGCAGGGGTCATCCTGCGATCTTCGACTGGGGTAACGACAACGCATGGGAGACCGACTTCCGCCACCCCGACTTCGGTGGAGACTCACTGAACTGGAGCGACAACGTCCACTTCCTGTTCTATTCCGATCATGGCGGCAACTGGAGCAGTGTGATGCATATTGCCTTCTCGCACGCCCATCAGTCGTGCCTAGGCGCATCAAACCAATGGCGGCTGGGCGCGAGGATGCTTAAGTGGCTGGTACTCGACTGTTGCGACGCGGTGTTGAACACCGACAAAGCTCACATCGCGGCCGTTTGGTTTCCGCCGATGAAGGGTCTGCACATGCTGTTCGGTTTCATTGGTCTCGGACACGACAGCTGGTGGAACGCCGGGCTGGGCAGGGACTTCGGCGACGACGCGGGCAGCGGCGCGCGGCTGGCCAACGCGTGGCTGGACCACGCCTACTCATGGGTACTGGGCGACAAACCGATCGTGATCGCCGCCGGAGCCACAGAAGCCGAGGCGATCAACCGACGCGAGAACGAGTCGGTGAACTGGCGCGATGTGAGCGTATCGGCAACCAACTGGTTGGCATGGAAGTACCGGAGCTGAGGAGAGCACACGATGCCAGACATCAGGTTCATCGAGCCGCACCGACCCACACCGAGAGCCAAGACGCAGATATTCACGTTGGCCGGACCCCGAGCCAGCGCGGCGGCGCTGCGAGCGCTCGCGGCGTCGATCGTCAAGGAGGGCGGTCATCCGCACGCCGGTCAAAACGCTGTCACATTCACCTATACCGACGGTCCGCACGCATTCGCCCTCTATCGTGCCTCGGGGGCGTTCCGCTACCGACATACTCAGCGCTGGCAGGTTGACGACGGCAGGTCGGTGGTCGGCTTCGACGACAACGAGGCCGTCAAGCGAGCAATGAAGATCGTCGCCGATCTGAAGCTGGCGCCGCCCGCAGAGATCGAGCTACTAAAGGTCTCGCGGCTACACGTCGGCGTGGGCGGCGCCGATGGCAAGGGTGCCAAGGATCGGGTGATAGACGCCGCGGTCTGCTTCCGACGTAAGATCGGGCACGTCCCGGTGGACGGCCCTGGTGGCAAGGTGGTGGTGTATCTGGATCACAACGGTGACCTGACCGGCCTGGACCGCGTATGGCGAACAGTGACCGTCCCCGCCCAGCCCGTTCGAGGGCTGAGGAGCCCACGAGAGCTGGCGGCGGACATCGAGCACTACTGGAGCAAGCACTCGAGCGGACGGATCGAGGTGCAGGAGGCGCGCTTCGGCTACTTCGAACTCGGACCGACAGACAGGCAGCGGGTACTCCAACCCAGCTATATCGCGCCGCTGACGCTTGTGTCGAGCGACGAACGGGTACGAATCTGGTCGGTGCACGTCATGGCAGCCGCAGTTAACGCCGTGGGAAGGTTGATGCCTCCCCACAAGAAGCCGGTGGAGCAGCCACCAAGGCCCCAGCAGCCACGGTGAGCGACCATCCAGGCGAGCCGCCGATCGAGGAGCTGGAGCGTCGCATGCGGCCCGGAGCGTTCTCGCGCTCCGGCTTCCTCGGGCCTGGCGAGCGCCTTGCGGACGTGCTCGAGAGCGATCGTCGAACTCTGGCCGCACTGGGGTTTTCAACTCACCAGATGGCCGAGCGACTGGATGCATTGATCACCGCCGCAGAGGCCACCCCCGGCCGCTTGGCGCGAGTCGACGATCGCTACGACGTGGCGGTCGAGCTCTATACAGGCTTTCAGATTTGCCCCTGGGCCCTTGAACCAGACAGCGGACAATGCACTGCGGCTGGTGGCGTCAGGCATGGCTCCATCGACTGGAGAATCCGCAACCTCCAGAGCGGCGAGGAACTTCGGGGCCCTGGGCTAATCGTGCACCTAATTCGCGCGCACGACTTCTTCGAGGGGCGCCAGTCGCCCGCACGTGTCGATCCCGTCGCACTAGCTCGAACGCTCGGCATGTCGCGCGGTCCGGATGAGTAGACGAGCTGCTGAGCAGCGCGCAGAGCGCGCTAGATCGACCGGTACATTCCAACCGGCTTTGACAAAGAGAGGCGCGACGACCTGGTTGCAGTTTCTGCGTGACTCAGTGCGTTTCTATGCGTCTCGGTGGGTAGTTCAACCCGGGACGCTAGAGCTAGGGAATCCCGCGACTTTGCAGGGATTCCGCACGATTGAGCTGAACGGGAGACCGAGGAATCGAACCTCGAGCAAGGGTTTTGGAGACCCCCATGTTACCGTTACACCAGTCTCCCAAATGGTCGATATGCAGGCTATTTGGTTGCTTGCCAGGCGGTTGCCATGCGCGCGTGTCCGACTATATGGCAATCGTGCCGCCCGACACCCTCGGACATGACACCCACATACCGTCTCTTAGGATACCCTTGAAGGTGGGATGTTGGGACGCTTGGGGATTGTCGGGGCCGTACTTGCCGTCTGGATGACACCAGCGGGCATAGTCGGTGACGCGGTAGCGGCACCTCGCGACGTCGCCTCGACGCACGCCTACTTGACGGCCGGCTACACCGCGCTACACGCCACGGTCGCGACTTGGCCGACCGTGGAAGCCAACATACACAAGCTCAACCGGCGGTTCCGTTCCGAATGCCCCCAAGCGGGCGCTGGATCGCCCCAGAGCAGCGAAGAGCAGAAGCTCGCACACGAGACGGCGGGAGCACTGTGGGCCACCGGGTACGACACCGACGCGAAGATCGTGGGGAAGTTCGTGAAAGCGGTGAGCCCGCTGCGCTGGAGCAACCCCGCCATCAACCGAGCAGCGCATAGATATCTCAAAGGGCTAAAGGAAATGGTGGCCCTGCAGGTACCCGACCTCTGCGGCGACATACGCGCATGGAGCAGCGGCGGCTTTGGGCACGTGACCCCCGCCACCGAGCAGTATGCGCGCCACGTGGACGCGATCGAAGTCAAAGAAATCCCGCGCAACCTGCTGCGACCGTTCGTGCAGCCCGCCGACAAGGGCCTCGTCGCAACCGACGAACGCCTCGCGCTGCGCTTCGAAGAACTCGAAATCGGCAGGGGCATGGAAGAGTGGGACACGCTGCTCGAAACCCTGGCTTTGGACCAATAGCAACGCTCAAGTAAGCGAGTCGCTTTGCCGACACCATCGGTGATCGGTTAGGCACTCATGCTTGTAGCTTTTCGCACAAATACCGGAGGGTGGAACCCCCGATGCGTGGACTCGGAGGCCGGCTTCACGCTGATCGAGACGCTCATGGCTGCCGTCATCCTGGTCGTCGGTCTGCTCGGGCTCTTCGGTCTGCTCGACGTGTCCGTCAAGGCGAGCGCATCCACACGAGCGCGTGAGGGGGCGACTGGGCTGGGACGCGAGATCATCGAGGACGCACGTACGATCCCCTACGCGCAGATCATCCCGACATCCATCCAAAGTCAGCTGCAGGCGATGAACGGGTTGGCCGACGACGACTCCTCCGCTTCGGGCTGGCAGATCGATCGGCGTGGGTTCACGTTCACGGTGACCGTAAAAGAGTGCGCGATCGACAACCCCAAGGACGGGGTGGCTACGACTCACGGCAGCACATTCTGCGAAGGACAGCAGGCATGGAAAGTGGGCGAAACCGAAGACACGGCCCCGGAAGACCTCAAGCGGATAACCGCCGAAGTGAGCTGGACCGTGCGCGACCATACATCCACGGTCAAACAGGTCTCGACGCTCACGGCTGCCGGCCAAGCGATCGGGCTGATCGCCACCAAATTGGAACTCACCAGCCCCTACGACAAAAGTGTCGCGGAATCGACGCCCATCACGCCTGTGATCACCGAAGTGGCGACGAAAACGCTTACCTTCTCCGTCTCTTTCCCGGAAGGCACCACCGCCCTCGACTGGTCGCTGGAAGGCGCCAAGCAGGCCGAATTGACACCGGCGAGCAAAGCCACGTCGCTGACGTTCACCTGGACGATCAATGAATCCGTACAGAAAATCTACGTCTCCGACGGCACGTATCAGATCGCCGCACAGGCGGTCGATTCGACCGGGGTCATCGGCCCGCCGATCTCGATCCCTGTACGCCTGATTCGCGCGGTGCCCGTCGCACCGACTGGAATTGTGGGTGGCTTCAACACCGTCTACAGGAGCGCCGTCGCGACCGAAGTGGCGGAGCTTCAATGGCAAGCCAACACCGAGCGCAACGTCATCGGCTACCGGGTCTTTGGGCCCAGTGCAGAACTCATCTGTCCTGAAAGCCTCGAAACGCTGAGCACGACCACGTCCTGCACAGATTTCAATCTACCCGCCGGCAAACCGTCGGAACGTACGTACACGGTCGTCGCTCTCTACCGCAACGCCGCCGAAGAAGTGCAGCAAAGCCCTGCGGGGACGCTCAAAGTCACGCGCGCCGCAAGCACGGCGCCGAAACCACCCACGAATCTTGTTCTCACAAAAAACGCCGACGGGTCTGTGACCTTGAAATGGGTAGCGCCAAGTAGCGGCTCCGCCCCATCGTTCTACCGGATCTATCGCGGGTCTACCGACTACACGAGCCGCTACAGCGAAACGACATTGACCGAATACAAGGATACAGACGCCACCATCACCCACGAATACTGGGTCACCGCTGTCAGCTCGAACCTGACCGAGTCCGCGTTCTTGGGGCCGGTGACGGGATGGGGCG
>JBOGYB010000060.1:0-7301 GCA_050696555.1 Solirubrobacteraceae bacterium
GCCCCGCCGCGAGGCGCTGGGCGGCAAGCGTGAGGCGAGGCGCGCGCAGCGGCGCCCACGCATCGTTGGTGACCTCCCCTGCCCATACCAAGTCCCACAGGGTGTGCGTCAACGACGGCACGGGCAGATCGAGCTCGGCGAGCAAGTCACCAAAGAAGCACGGCGCCATCGCCAGGCGCTCGCGCAGCAACACGTGCTCGCGCTCCCCCGGCGACTCCCCGCGCGAGCCGACGGGAGGTCCCAGCAGCGCAGCGTCCTCACGAAAATAGAGCGCCACGCGCCCCGAGACCCGACCGAGTGCCCCGGCGCCCACCCACACGACCTCCCCACTCGCGCACAGGCTGTCCAGCCATGACTGAGAGTAGGAGCCAGTGCGAGCCGGCAGCACGTCGCGCTCCCACGCCTCCACCGGCAACGCCAGTCCCTGGAGGGGCACCAGCACCTCGCGCAGGCGCTCCACCCCGTCGCGTCTACCGGATCCAGCCCGCCAGCGACCCACGCCCTGCCAGGAGGGCATGAACGCTGTGAGCGCCCGCTCGTCAACCGGCTCGATCTCCTTGCGCAGCGATGCCAACGATGCTCTGCGCAGGCGACGCAGCACTTCTATGTCACACCATTCACGGTCGGCGCCGCCTGGTCGCAACTCCCCTTGGGCAAGCGTGCCCGCACGCTCGAGCTCGCGCAAGACCGACGATACGTCAACGCCGTAGCGCTCACGCAGCTCTGTCGTGGTGAAGGGGCCGTGGGTGCTCGCCCAGCGCTCGACGAGCCTTGACATCGCGTCGGGTACGTCACCCAGGAACGCCTCCGGCAACCCACCTGGAGGAGGTACCCCCAGCGCGTCGCGGTAGAGCCCCGCGTCGTCGGCGGCGATCAGGCGCTCCTCGCCCGCCACCCGCACACGCGCCACGCGTCGCTCGCGCTCGAGCGTGGCAAGCATCGCCTTCTCGTCGAGCCCATCGAGCACACGCTCGGCGATCTCCGACGGACGCAAGTCCCCCACCGCTCGCAATACGTCACAGAGCCTATCGGCGCTGGTCGCTCGCATACGCTCGGAGCGACGCTGGAGGTCGTCCTCCAGCTGCACGAGCGCCGCCGGATCGATCAGCTCACGCAACTCCTCCTGCCCGAGCAGCTCACGCAGGAGATCGCGATCGAGCGACAGTGCCGCCGCACGCCGCTCCGCGCTCGGGGCGTCCCCCTCGTACATGTACGTCGCCACGTAGTCGAACAGCAACGACCCCGCGAACGGGGACGCGCTCTGCGTCTCCACCTCCACCAGCGACAGCTCGCGCGTGGCTATCCCCCGCAGCAACTCCCGCAAGCCCGGCAGATCGAGCACGTCCTGCAGGCACTCGCGATAAGTCTCGAGCACGATCGGGAAGTCGGGATAGCGCCGTGCCACCTCTAGCAATCCCTGCGCCTTCAAGCGCTGCTGCCACAACGGCGTACGCCGTCCTGGATAGGCACGGGGGATCAACAGCGCCCGCCCAGCGTTCTCGCGAAAGCGCGCCCCGAACAGCGCCGAGCCGCCCAGCTCGGCGACGATCTGAGCCTCCACCTCATCGGGGTCGATCGCCACCAGCTCGGCATAGGAGGCGGCTCCGGTGGCGCCGGAGGATTCGACGCCGGCGCCAGTCCACTCGCTCCGATCTTCGCCACCCTCGTCGAAGTCGACGTCGGGCAGCCTCACCACGATCCCGTCGTCCGACCACAATGCCTCGCCGTCGATCCCGTGCCGCTCGCGGATGCGCGCGGAGATCGCAAGCCCCCAGGCGGCATGTACGCGACCGCCGTAGGGCGAGAGCACGCACAAACGCCAGTCGCCGATCTCGTCACGGAAGCGCTCCAGCACGATCGTACGATCGCTTGGGAGCACCCGTGTGGCTTGCAGCTGCTCGCGCAGATATTCGAGCAGGTTGCTCGCCGAGCGCTCGTCGAGATCGTAGTCGCGCATCAAAAGCCGCTCGTCCTGATCCACAGCCCAGCGCGCGAACTCCCCTATCGCTTGCCCCAGCTCCTTCGGCCGACCCACACCGTCGCCCTTCCAGAACGGCACCGCCCCCGGCACGCCCGGAGCGGGGGTCACGGTCACACGATCCCTCCCGATCTCCTCTATCCGCCAGGAAGAGGCGCCGAGCAGGAACACCTGACCAGGGCGCGCCTCGTACACCATCTCCTCGTCCAGCTCCCCCACCCGTCTTCCATCCGGGAGGGTCACCGCATACAAGCCCCGATCCGGGATCGTGCCGGCATTTACGATCGCCAGCTGACGAGCGCCCTTGCGAGCACGAATGCTTCCCGCCACCCGGTCCCACACGATCCGCGCCCGCAGCTCCCCGAACTCAGATGAGAGCCCACCCGCCCAGCGCCCATCGAGCATGTCGAGCACGTTCTCGAGTAGCGACCGCGGCAGCTCACCGTAGGAGTGGGTGCGAGTGACGAGCGCATACAGCTCCTCCACCGCCACGCTCTCCTCATCGCCCACCGACGCGGCAATCGCCACGATCTGCTGCGCCAGCACGTCGAGCGCGTTGCGCGGCACCACCGTCGCCTCTATCGCCCCCTCACGCATGCGCTTACACACAACCGCGCACTCCAGTAGATCGCCGCGGAACTTGGGGAATATGCGCCCCTTGCTCACATCCCCCACGCCATGACCTGCGCGCCCGATGCGCTGCAACCCACGCGCCACCGACTTCGGCGACTCCACTTGCAACACCAGGTCCACCGCGCCCATGTCGATCCCCAGCTCGAGTGAGGAGGTCGCCACCAGGCACGGCAGCTCTCCCGCCTTCAGTTGCTCCTCCACGAGCGTGCGCTCCTCCCGCGAGAGCGAACCGTGGTGCGCGCGCGCTATCTCGCGCGCCCTCGCCGGCTCACCGGCATTCGCAGGCGCGCTGCCCGTATCCAACTTCTCCTCCTCGGCGGCGGCTATCTCGTTCAGGCGCAGCGCAACCCGCTCGGCCGAGCGGCGGTTGTTCACGAACACGATCGTCGAGCGGTGCTCGCGCACGAGCCGCAGCAGCTCCGGGTAGATGGCCGGCCAGATCGAATTGCGTGTCGACTCGCTCCCTTGCACCGGCTCCAGCGGATCGACAGGCGGCGGGCCAGGCTCGGTCATCGACTCCACCGGCACGTGGATCTTCAAGTCGAGCGGCTTTCGCACACCCGCATCGAGAATCCTCACCTTCCGCTTTGGCCCCACGAGGAAGCGACCCACCTCCTCGAGCGGGTTCTGCGTGGCCGATAGCCCCACACGTTGCACACCCTCCCCGGCACGTGTCGCGCCCGCCCGCACCTGCTCGTCCAGGCGCTCCAGAGTCAGCGCCAGGTGCGCCCCCCGCTTCACCGAGGCCACCGCGTGGATCTCGTCCACGATCACCGTCTCCACCGTGCTCAGCATCTCCCGCGCGCGCGAGGAGAGGATCAGGTAGAGCGACTCGGGGGTAGTGATGAGGATCTGCGGCGGTTTGCGCGCCATCGCCGCGCGCTCCGCCTGAGAGGTGTCCCCCGTCCTGATCCCCACGCTCACGTCCGCCCCGATACCCCGAAGCGGCGCCCGCAGATTACGCTCGATGTCATACGACAGCGCCTTCAGCGGCGACACGTACACCACTCGCACTCCTCCCTCACGCGCACCTCCGGGCGCCCTCCCGGACCCTCCCTCGAGCCTCTCCTCGCTCAGACGATCGAGCGCCCATAGGAATGCCGCAAGCGTCTTCCCGGAGCCGGTTGGCGCCGACAGCAACACGTGCTCTCCGCTTGCGATCGCCGGCCACGCCTGCGTCTGCGCGGACGTGGGTTGCGCAAACGCTGCTTCGAACCATGCGCGAGTCCTCGGGCTGAACGCCGACAGCGGATCGTGAGCCGAGGAGGACACTGGGTCCGAGGCTACCGCGCCACGACGGGCCGGACCGAGCAGAGGCGCAAACGCCCCCACAGGCCACCGACAGACGTCTGAAAAGCAATCGTCAAAGTGCTCGAACATCTCCAAGATGTGCGCAAAATCGTTTCTCGGGATTGTTCGATTAGACTGCCACCTGTGCATCGGGGAGAGGATGTGCCGATGCCCGCCGGAGAGGGTCCTTCCGACGCGGGTACGCGGCCGCGAGGGTGGAGACGGTGGCTCACGGGCGGCTCACGCCCTACCGAGCCTGCATCGACATGTCCTCCCGCGGGCGCCGACCGGCTGGACATCCATGCCACCCTGCGAGCACTACCCACGCTGCTCGACAGCGCGCACCTCCCAAACGGCGTGGTGGAACTGGTGATCGAAGACTTCGAAGCACCCACCCGTCAGCTGTTCGACATCCACAACGGCCACATCACACTTGTCGAGCTCGGCGCGGCCGTGCCATGGGCCTCGATCGCCGGGTCGCCCACAGCCTGGGCCATGGCGCTCGGCCCGCGGCGCGACGTCGCCGAACTTCAGCTCACCGGCGACCGGCAACTCGCTCGGCGCGTACTCGGAGCCCTTCCTCAGAAGCCCTAAGGCACAGCGCGTGCGAATACCATCAGCGCCTCGTCCACGGTCGTCTCATCCATCGCGGTGGACACACTTATGAGGCCGTCGGCGGCGATCAGCACACCCTGCTCGTAGAGCCTCTGCCACAGCGTCTTCAGGTCATCCGCGTGCAGCTTGCACAACGAGCCCGCACCGCTGACCTCGTACCCCAGGTCACACAAGCCTGTGCGCAGTCGCTCCCCGAGCGCGCCGATACGCTCGATCTGGGCGGGCCCGAATGCTCTCAAAGCGGCCAAGCCCGCCCTCATCGACACCGGGTTGGCGGCAAACGTGCCTGCCAGCGCCACCGCATCGGGACGAGCCGGGTCGAACACGTCCATCCACTGTGCCCTCCCGCCGAGCGCCCCCACCGGCATGCCTCCACCGATCAGCTTCCCGAGCGTAACGATGTCCCCCTCGATCCCGTACAGCTCCTGCATCCCTCCGATAGCCATGCGGAGAGTTATCACCTCGTCCACGATCAAAGCCACCCCCCGCCGGAGCGTCTCTTCGCGCACAATCCTCACGAAACTCTGCTCCAGAGGGCGCAAACCGGCCCGATTGGGCATCAGGTCGAGCAACACGCACGCGACCTTTCCCTCATGATCCGCCAGCGCGCGTGAGAGAGCATCGCCGTCACCCAAGGGGAGCGTGAGCACCTGACGATGCACACCCTCCGGCACCCCACTGGCGCCGGGTTGCGCGAGCGCGTCCCAACCACCGTGGTAGCACTCCGCGAAGCGCACCACCATGTCGCGACCGCTCGCCGCACGCGCCGCCCTCACCGCTGCCATGACGGCTTCGCTGCCCGAGCTGGTGAAACGCCAACGCTCGGCCCACCCGATCCGCTCCGCCAGACACTCTGCCAGCTCCACCTCGGCCGCTGTGGGCATGCCGAAGGCAGAGCCCAACTCAAGCGCCTCGCCTGCCGCCGCCGCCACGGGCGCGAACGCGTTGCCGTGCACCAGCGCCGAGTAGTCGCCGTGCAGGTCGATCAGCTCGCGTCCCTCGATATCCGTCACCCTCCACCCCTCCCCACGCACCGCGTAGTGCGGGAGGCCCGCCGCGGAGAGCGTCGTGCGTGAGCTTCCGCCCGGGAAACGTCTACGCGCCCGCTCGTACAGCGCTCGTGCCGGGCTTAGTGGTTCTTGGTTGCTCACAGCGAAAGGTAAGCGTGGCGGATCTGCTCGTCAGCAAGCAGCGCGGTGGGCTCTCCCTCGGCACGCACCACACCCCGGTCGATCACATATGCCCTGCCCGCCAACTCTCCCACCAAACCAAGATGTTGCTCTGCGAGCAGCATCGTCAAGCCCGCCTTCTTGATGCGTAGGAGCTGCTCGGTGAGCGTCTCCACCACGCGTGGCGCCAACCCCTCCGTAGGCTCGTCGAGCAGCAATATCCCCGGGTTCGCGATCAGCGCGCGAGCGATCGACAACACCTGCTGCTCGCCCCCACTCAGCCACGCACCCCTCGACCTCCTCACTCCTGCCAGCAGCGGGAACACCTCGAACAACTCCTCTAGCGTCCAATGATGGGCGTGCACCGATCGCGCGGCGGTGGCGCTCATGCCGGTGCGTAGGTTCTCCTCCACGGTGAGCTCCCCGAAAATGCGCCTCCCCTGTGGCACGAGTGCCACTCCCAGACGCGCGATCTTGTGCGAAGAGAGCCCTACGGTCTCCTGCTCGTCCACTGTGATCGAGCCGCTCCGCGCTCTGAGCACCCCCATCACGCATCGAAGCGCCGTCGTCTTGCCCGCCCCGTTGCGACCGATCAGCGCCACCGTCTCCCCATCCCGCACGTGCATATCCACGCCGAAGAGCACCTGGCTCGAGCCGTACCCGGCCTCGAGCGCGTTCACCGCCAGCCTCACACGCGCCTCCCCGGATGGCGGCCAAGGTAGACCTCCTGCACGAGCGGATCGACCCTCACCGACTCGGGCGGCCCGTCGGCGACGAGCGTACCCCGATCCATCACCACCACTCGCTGGGCATACGCGAACACGGTCTCCATGTCGTGCTCGCAAAACACCATAGTCAGCCCACGCCGCTCCACCGCCGCCATCACCTGCTTCATGATGGTTGCGCGCTCGCCCACCCCCATGCCAGCCGTAGGCTCGTCGAGCAGCAGAATCCGTGGCTCCAGCGCCAGCACCATCGCGAGCTCCAGACGCTTGCGCTGGCCCTGTGAGAGCGATCCGGCAAGGACACCCGCCTGGTCGAGCAGTCCCACCTCGCCGAGGGCCTCCCGCTCGTGAACCCCACTCCCGGCTACCGCCACTCGACTCCTCCGTGCGAAGAGCACGATGCGGAAATTCTCCTCAACTGTCAGCCCCCCAAACAGACGGGGTGTCTGAAACGTCCGTCCGAGGCCAAGTCGTGCGCGCCGCTCGGGAGAGAGGCCGCGCATGTCGCGCCCGTCGAGCGAGATCGTCCCCTCGCTCATGGCAAGCTCGCCCATCAGCAATGCGAACAGCGTGCTCTTGCCGGCACCGTTCGGCCCGATCACCGCCACAACCGCACCCTCGGAGATCGCCATCGTGACGCCATCCACCGCACGGATACCCCCGAAGTGACGCTTCACATCGCACAACTCGAGCACAGGTGGACCCTCCACGGTCAACCCGCCCCCCGCCAACCGGCCGTGCCCGTGCGCGTGCCGCGGAACATCGAGATCGCCCACCGCACAACCCCCATCGCCGCACCCGGGAGGGTCCCCCGGCCCGACGCACCCACACCACGCGGCGCGATCAGAACGACTGCCAGCAACACCACTCCGTCGATCAGCAGGGTATTCG
>JBOGYB010000061.1:0-7279 GCA_050696555.1 Solirubrobacteraceae bacterium
GGAGGACGACGAGCGTGGGATCACGTCGGCCGCGTCCAGGACAGCTGCGGCGTATCTGTGGAGATCGTCCCCCGACATGGCTGCATCTACCGAGAAACGACTGCAACTCGCTCCGGCTTTCTCGAAAGCCGCAACGAGACGATCCACTGTGAGGGTGGGGGTCACGGGCCCGAATGCCAACAGCCAGCCCTCGTCGCCGGTCAAGTGGATCGACCACAGCGTCTCGTCGGTGAGGTTGGTGCCGGCGATTACACCCGCGATGGCGCTCGATGCGCCGGTGACGCGCAGGAGACGGTGTCCGCTCTCGAGCTCGCCAATTCGACCCACAGAGATCGGCTCGGCCAAGACGCTTTCCCACTCGGGTGCGAGCGTGTAGAGCGTTCCGCGTGCGCCGGGCGGTCCAGCGGCCTGCAGCACTCCCTCCCTCACCATCCGTTCGAGCAGACCCACCAGAGCTCCGTTCGCGATCGCGGTGGAGCGAGCGATCTCCGCGAGGGTTCGAGCCCTACCGGCGCATTCGCGAGCGATGAGACGCCGTCTCTCGGTGTTGAGCTTCTCGTGCGGTTTGGATCTGGTCATGACATAACCCGTCCGGTGCCCGGATTAGTATTGCGATATCAAACTAGCAGACACTTGAAAGCCCCTGTTTTCATGGCAATACAAGGAATCTTTCTTCAGTATCGCAAGACATTCCCCTGGACACCTGAATGGGCGCGACCGACTCCGGCAACGCAAAGCCGGTAGCGTGACGGTGAGCATGTCGACGACCGTGTCCTCATCATCCAGGCCGGTGACCGTAAAGCGATTCCTCAACGGGTTCATAGCTGCTCTGCGCGCTGAAGGGGCCCAGTACATCGACACCTACGGCGACGTCCACCATGCCAAGTTCGACGAAGCGATCAAGGCTTTGCGAGCCGACCAGAAGCGCGGCACTCCAGGCGCGACGTCGCTGCCGCGTACGTTGATGCCGACCCAGATGACTGCCCGTTATCGTGAGCTGGACGCCGCGCTGCTCAATATGCAGCGCGGGCAGCTAAGTGCGCCTAATCCGTTTTACCCCGGGATTCGGCTGAAGCTCAGCAAGGTGCGGGCACGGAAGATCCTTGACGGATTCAGCCCAGAGCAGCAGGAGGAGCTGCATCGGCTTGCGGGCATCTTCCGAAACAGTCCATTGGATTGATTAGTATCCGCGGGCATGCAAGCCCTCGCCGCTGCGCGGCGTCTCGTCGCGTCAGAGGCGTTTAGCTCTTTGATAGCTCGGGTCGATGCCGCCATCTCGCCAGGTATTCGCGAATACCTGAGTTTTCTGGAAAGCTTTGAAGATCCTCCCGTAAAGAAGCCCAAGGCGTTCAAGGATTCGCTTTGGGGAATGATCGATCTCAGCGGACCGGAGCTGACGATCCTCGACAGCCCTCCATTGCAGAGGTTGCGCAGAATCAAGCAGTTGGGGTTCACCGAGTTGACCTATCCAAGCGGTGGATACTCTCGGTTTGAGCACACACTTGGCTCCCTACACCAGACCGAGCAAATGCTTCGCACTATTTCAGTACGATCGCAGGATGAGGTGGGGCCGATTGTCGACCAGGCAAGAAATGAGACCCGGCTGGCGTCGTTGGTGCACGACGTCGGCCACTTGCCATATTCACACGTTGCCGAGCGCTACTACAGTGCGGCTGAGTGTCATGACTCGAAGGTGCTCTCAGAAATCGAGGCTTGGCAAGCAGAGATGGTCACTTGCCTGGAAGTGCCGGCACCAAGGGTGGCTGAGTGCCTGTCGGTCGCGATCGCGCTGTCGCCTTCCTTCAAGGAACTGGCCAAGATGGCGGGTTATAACAAGACCGATATCGCAACAGCCGCGCTTGCGATTGTCGGTAGATCTCCATCATTCCGTCTTGCTTTCGTCTCCCAGCTCGTTACGAACGTGATAGATGCCGACAAGCTCGACTACATGTTCCGAGATGCCTTTGTCACTCGTGTACCGCTGGGGGTCGATCTCGAGCGCCTCCTGTACAAGCTCAAGTGTGTGGAGGTGGGGCGTGACGAGTTGCCGGGTCGCTTCAAGAAGATGGCCAGCACGGAGTCAAACGCATGGGTCTTGGGCACGGATGTGTCGGGTTTGCGCATCGCCTATGATCTCGCCGTCGCCCGCTCGATGCTCTTCGAGCGCATCTATCTTCACCACAAGACCCGTGCGGCTGAGCGAGTTGCGCTTGCGGTGTTCGGTCAACTGGCTTTACACCCTGCGGATCTCGTGACGCATGACGATGCTCTGTTCTCTCGCTATACGTCCGAGCTGAAAGGCAGCGCCAAGCGTTGGGCCACCTCGCTTGGGAATCGGCGGTTGCCCCACCGTGCGTTTGCCTTCAGCTATTCAATGTTGTACGACAACGCTCTTCTCTCGCCGGATCAGGGTCGCCGATTCTCTCAAACTGAGCTCGACGGGTGGGCTGAATTCGAGGATGACCTTGACGATGTAGACACACGTGGACGGTTGGAGGCGGCGATAAGGAGGCGTGCAAGGGACCTGGCGAAGGACCTGTCGATCGATGTAAGGCTTGGCAACATCTGGCTCGACACGCTTCCAAAAGACGTCAGACCGGACGATCCTGAGCTCATAGTGCAACGTCCCGACGACACCATCGACACCGTCTCTGTGTTCCCGGCCGAGGCGGCCGCTTTCGCCCAAAGCCCATCCGCGACGACCTTTGTGTACACGACCGACAGACGCGACGACATACGAGAGGTCGTGTTCATGGCTACGGAGTTCGAGCTTGCCTCGAGGTATGGGCTCATTTTTGGCCGCGCGGCCGCGGATCACGCCAAGCTTTCCTACCTCGCCGTCGAAGAGCATAAGCGTAGGTTGATCGAGGTGAATCACTCGCTGTACGAGAACAATGCGCGGTTGCGTCCGCGCGCGGGAGCTCTTCTCCCTGAGGCGATGACTGAGAGGCTCGCAGCGCTCGCACATAAGCTTCACCAATATCACTCAGACGCCGAAATCAGAGTGACCAAGGACCACGTATACGCATTTCTGGATCAATTTCCGGAAAATTTGGTGATCCCGGCACTAGAAATGCTGGAGCGGATCAAGTTCATCGACCGCACAAAGCTCGGGAGAGGTTTTCTCGAATTTCTTGACCGCGACGCCCCTGCCGATGCAGTGCTCGTGCCGCTGACGAGCGACTATGCCAAGAGCGCTGCGCACATTACCTATTACTTCCCAGATGGAGGTCTCAACCGACCGATTCTACCCCTCAGGCAGGCGCTCCAAACTGATTCACCCTTGGTGGTGTTCGACGATGTCCTCATCTCTGGCACCCAGGCTGTTGACACGATACGTACATGGTTTGGTGACGATGCTTACCTAGATGAGGACCTGGGCGAGCCGCTATCAGGTACCGATCGTGAACGGTTGCAAGGCCGTCCGTTCGTGTTCCGTTTCGCCTATGCGTATGCGCCGGGTATTGCGCGTCTGAAGGAGACAACAGCCCATTACTCGCTCGGCGGCGACGTTGCGGCGCTCGAATGCGAAACCGAGCAAAGGCCGCTGGATGGCATCGAAGTCGGCAACGCGGATGAGCTACGTGAGTATCTTCGCAAGGTTGGCAAGGAGCTGCTCCGCTCCACCAAGGGCAGCGAGGACCCAAAGCGATGGCCCGCCAAGAAGTGCGCGGAACGGGCGCTTGGCTATGGAAATGACGAGCAACTCGTGGTGCTGCCCTACAACACCCCTACAGGCACTATCACGGCGTTGTGGAAGAGCGGACGTTTCGGCAGGGTGCCGTGGCTTCCGCTCGTGCCCCGTCGCGGCGAGCTGGGAGAAGCGGAGTAGGCACGGCTGAGGTCTAGGCCAAAGGGCTGTCGAGGTTGTGCTCCCGATTAAGCCTCGTGCGTGTGAGCTGACAGCAAGCTCCTCGACCGGCGGGCGGCGCGTGCTTGCGCGGGCTACTCCGAGGCTCTCGCCGTGAGGATCCGCCGGCAGCGTGGATTATCTCCGAGTGCGACCTACGACGTGATCATCCCCTACACGACTAGGACGAGGGCGAGCGGTTGTAACGTGCGGCCGCCTCCCTAAGACCCTCGCCGCGCGAGGGGTAGAGCGTGGCCGTGACGTGACGCCAATAGCGGCGTGAGGAGTGGCCCGGCAGGAGAAGCGACGCGAAGGCACGTACACCGTACGACCAGGCTGTCAGCAACCGTACTGCGAGCGCTGCCGCGCGGGAGTGGTGCTTGCGCATGTAGAGGTCGCGGTTGCGCGCCATTTCCACAATCCGCGGCTCGGGGACGGTGTCGGTGGAGAGCTGCTCGTGGTGCACCGCCATCGCGCGCGGCACATATAGGCTGCGCCACCCCGCGTCGCGCAAACGGCGCGCGAAGTCCACCTCGTCGGAGTACACGAAGAAATCGGGGTCGAGATAGTCCACCTGCGCCGCCGCCTCGCGGCGTACAAGCAGCGCCGAAGACTGGCACCAGTCCACCTCATGCGTATCTTCGCCCTTGCTCTGCACTGTGTAGAGCCGGTGCAGGAACAGTGCGCCCGCGAGCGTGGTCAGCGGCGTTGGGAAGCGCCACGCGCACGCCTGCTCCGTGCCGTCGGGGCGCAGCAGCTTCGCGCCTGCGCACGCCGCATTCGGATTTCGCTCGAGCGCCTCGCGCAGCGCAAGCGTGGCGCCTGGTCGAAGCTCGGAGTCCTCGTTGAGCAACAGCGCGTAGCGCCCGTGCGCGCGCTGCAACAGCTCCGAGTCGTTCAGCGACTTTCCCCGACGCTCGCCGAGGGTTATCAGTTCGTCGACCGTGGGGTGATCGCGGGCCGCCTCGGGGGAGCCGTCGCGAGAGCCGTTATCGAGGACCAGCACCTCGGTTGCAAACGGCAGGGTGGCACGCTCGCGGGCGAGCGCGTCGAGCCCGCGCACCAGCAGGGGCGCCTGGGAGGTGCTGACGACGCAGTAGCTCACTTCGATGTCTGTCATCGTCGCGCACCCTAGCCCGATTCCGGAGGAGGAGCGCACGAGCACAGTGTGCGACGCGGTATCGAGCGAAGTCGGACGTCCCGGTCTGTCCGCACGCCCACGCGCGAGGGCGCAAC
Organism: Solirubrobacteraceae bacterium; assembly: GCA_050696555.1. Classification (GTDB taxonomy): domain Bacteria; phylum Actinomycetota; class Thermoleophilia; order Solirubrobacterales; family Solirubrobacteraceae; genus Palsa-744. The sequence continues at coordinate 5,087 of JBOGYB010000061.1, forward strand.
TTGGGGGGCCCGATATGGTTGAACTTCGTAGGCCTATCTGCGTTAGTACTGTCTACCTACCCGCCTTTCTGCTATGTGGACTAGGATTAGGGTTCTGGGAGTCGCACGAGGGAGAGGGTCGTCCTGATGGGCGCCACACACATATTCATCTGGAGGGATCGATGGGGAATCACAGGTCATCTAGTCCGCGCACGTCTGCGCGACTGAGGGCGTCGTCCGCTGCATTGGCCGCCGCCGCGCTCACTACGGCCGCCTTCTTCGGGCCGGGCGCTGCGGGTGCCGCCGCGCCGAGCGCGAAAGCGGCACGCACGCTCAACTTGAGCGACAGCGCCAACCTTGTGCAGAACAACAAAAAAGGCACCGAACTGAAAGAGTCGGGTACCGCCAAAGGGAACCTCCCCGGCAAGATCTACATCCAGCTGAGGGTGGCGAACACGAAGAACGTGACCGCGAAGATCCAGGTGTATCCGAACTCCCGCGACGCGATCAGCGCGACCGCGTCCGCGAGCTATCGCCTGGTTACTTCCTCAAGCGCCTCCTTCTCCGGTTCGCTGAACATCACGGGCGGGAGGGGGCGGTATGCGAAAGTGAAAGGCGCCAAACTGAGCTTCAGCGGCGCCGTGCACCGTCCGAGCAACTCGGTGTCCGTGCGCGTATCCGGCAAAATCTCCTACTAGGGCGGAGGCATCTTTGTCCAGTGCGCTGAAAGCCAGAGTCGGTTGCAAGCTCGTCGTAGTGCTGGCGCTGATCGTCTGCGGATGCCTGTCGTCGGCGGCACAGGCATCCCAGACAGTAGTACTCAAAGCCTCGTTCACGCCCGACAAGCTGGGGGCGTCGACTACGATCGGATTTGGCTTCCACATAGCGAGCACCACGGGGGGATTGCCGTCGCCTTTGACCCACCTCGATCTACGGATGCCCCCGAATATGAACTACATAACGAGCTCGCTCGGACTGGCCACCTGTCACCCCAAGCGGCTCGTAGAAAAGGGGATCACCGGTTGTCCGGCGAACTCGCGGCTCGGCTTCGGCAGTGCTTTCGTCGAAGTGCCCTTCGGCCAGGACGCGGGGCGCGAGATACCCGACATCGAGGCGTTGATGGGGCCGCCGCACAACGGTAACGTCGTCGTTCTCTTCTACGCCAACGGGCTCGCCCCTGTGTATGCGCAGATCGTCTTCCAGGGCGAACTCGTGGCGGGCGGTGGGGTATTTGGGGAAGATCTTGCGGCGGCGATCCCGTTGATACCGAGCGTCACCAACGGGCCGCCGGTGTCGATCATCGATGTCAAATCGACGATCGGCCCGAGCCATCTGCTCTACACCAAGCGTGTGCACGGCCGCCTTGTGCACTATCACCCGGTGGGTGTGTCGGTGCCGGAGAAATGTCCGCATAGGGGTTTCTCATTCGTGGCGGACTTCGCCTTCCTCGACGGGAGTACCGTCACGGCGAAGGCCAGCGTGCCGTGCCCTCCGCGCCACAAATAGCCTGAGCCTCTATCTCGATCACACGCCTCGGGTGCAGCCCGGGGCGTGCCGGTCGGTCTCAGTCTTGCAGCGCCAGGCTGGCGGGGACGCGCGCGGCGAAGTACCCGGGGATCGCCACCATCAGCACGGCGGCGGCGGTGACGAGCGCGAGGCTCGACAGCGCCACGATCACCCCCACCGAGCTGACGACCGGGTAGTTGATGACGATGTTGAGCGCGCGGTCGAGCAGTTGCTGACCGAAGAGCCCAAACACGGCACCGCTGAAGCACCCCACGCCGAGCAGCATCACGCTCTCCAGCAGGATCGTGTGCCACAGTTCGTTGGGCGGAAAGCCCTCCAACTTCAGCTTCGCCAGGCGCGGTCGGCGCTGCCAGATCATCGCCCCCATCGCCGCCGCCATCGCCATCACGGCCGCCACGAGGATCAAGGTTGCGATCTGCGACAGACGTGTGAGACCCTGGCGGGTGATTGCGCGTAGCTTGTCGGCGTGTTGCTGGGCGGTCTGCGCCGCAAGCCCTGAGCTCGCCCCGAGCGCCGTCTGCACCTCGCGCCTCCCCTGCCCCGGCGATACCCCGCGCTTCATGAGCACGTTGTAGGCGCTGGCGTCGGTGCTCCCCCAGGCGTTTGCGTAGTCGTTTGCGTTCATCAGAATCGCACCTGGGGCCCAGCCGATGTTCGTGCTCACGGCCGCCACCCTGAACCTGGTGG
>JBOGYB010000062.1:0-7185 GCA_050696555.1 Solirubrobacteraceae bacterium
GTTACGGGTAGCGCCGAACGTGGGGGTCTCGGTAAAGGGCCAGATGCAGAGCTCGGGGACGTTCGTCTTACCGATGACTATTGCGCCGGCGTCACGCAAGCGACGCACCACCTCGGCGTCTGCGGAGACCGGACCGGCGTGGGCATTGGCGCCAAGCGCGGTGACCTCCCCGGCGACGTCGATGTCGTCCTTCACCGCCATCGGAACCCCAAGCAGCGGGCGCTCTCCTCCTGCCCCCCTGCGCGCATCCGCTTGATCGGCTTCGAGCAGCGCACGTTCGGCGAACACGATCCTAAAAGCGTTGAGCTCACCGTCGTAGCGATCGATGCGCTTGAGATAGAGCTCGACGAGCTCGCGCGAGGAGACCTCCCCCGCCGCTATCAGCTCAGCCTGCCGGGCGATGCCCGCGAACGCTAGATCTGTGGCGTTCATCGCAGCAATCCTAGACCGGGGTCACAGGATTGCGCTTGGAGGGCCACTCACGACGCTTGGCCGCGGAGTGGGCGAAGCGTTGGATCAAGTCAGCGCGAAGCGCATCGGGCTCGACTACCGCGTCGATTACGAGCTCTGACGCAAGATGGAGGAGGTCGATATCCGCCGCGTACTCCCGCCGCAACTCCTCTGTCTTCAAGGCACGGGCATCCTCATCGTCGATTGCGACGAGCTGGTTGTAATAGACCGCATTGATGGCTGCCTGGGGTCCCATCACGGCGATCGAGGCGGAGGGGAGCGCGATACAGCAGTCTGGATCGAACGCCGGACCAGCCATCGCGTAGAGCCCTGCACCGTAGGCCTTGCGCACGATCACGGAGATCTTCGGGACCGTGGCCTCGGAGACAGCGGAGATCATCTTTGCCCCGTGGCGGATGATGCCCTGGCGCTCGACCTGGGTGCCGATCATGAAACCGGGGACGTCGGCGAGGAACAGCAGCGGGATGTTGAAGGCGTTGCAGGTTTGGATGAAGCGGGCAGCCTTGTCGGCGGAGTCGGAGAAGAGCACACCCCCCTTGTGCTTGGGCTGGTTGGCGACGATCCCGATCACACGACCATCCAGGCGGGCGTAGCCGACGATTAGCTCCTTGGCCCAGCGTGGGTGTATCTGAAGCAGCGACCCCTCGTCGACCACGGCGTTGATGAGGGTGAGCATGTCGAACGGCTTGTTCTCGTCCGCGGGGATCAACCCACCTATGTCACCCCCGTCGGGGACCGCGGCGGAAGGCACGGACGGCACGGACGGCGCGAAGTGTTCCCAGTTGGTCGGCATGTAGGAGAGATAGCGGCGCGCGAAGGCGATGCCCTCCTCGTCGCTCTTTACGAGTTGATGGCCACACCCGGAGACCGAGGTGTGCATGCGCGCGCCCCCCATCTCCTCCAGCGTGACATCCTCGCCAATCACCATCTGAGCCATGCGCGGCGAGCCGAGGTACATGGAGGCGTTGCCGTCACGCATGATCACGATGTCGCAGAAGGCGGGGATGTAGGCGCCACCGGCGGCGGAGGGGCCGAACAGGACACACACCTGGGGCAACACGCCGGACATGCGAACCTCGTTGAAGAAGATGCGCCCGGCGCCGCGGCGGCCCGGGAACATCTGGACCTGCTCGGTGATGCGCGCACCGGCGGAGTCCACGAGATAGACCATTGGGATGCTCAGGCTGTAGGCACGCTCCTGGATGCGGAGGATCTTCTCCACCGTCTTCGGCCCCCACGAGCCGGCCTTGACGGTGGGGTCGTTGGCCATGAGCGCCACGGACCGTCCTTCGATCGTGCCCACCCCGGTGACCACCCCGTCGGCGCCGAGATCCTCCTCATTCCAGTTGGCAAGCAGCGCCTCCTCGGAGAAGGAGCCCTCGTCGAGCAGAAGCCCCACACGCTCGCGCACGGGCAGCTTGTCCTGCTCGAGCGCCTTCTCGCGGTGGCGTTGCGGCCCGCCGGCGAGCGCACGGTCAACTGCTTGGTGTAGGTCGGCCATCGGTTGGTGAGCCTACCGGTAGACCCCGGACAGCACGCGTCCTAGGGGAGCAGGCGACGGTACCGGGAGCGGCGATGGTCACGCGCGAGACGACGCTCGTGACGGGCCTGCAGGCGTGCCTCCACCACCTCGATGTCAGATCCGGGCCCAAACAGGCGCCAGCTGTCACGCAGCAGGGGGAGCAACGTGAAGATGATCACCCAGATTGGCCAGAAAGCGCCGTTGGCGCCGCTTGCGATCCAGATCGCTACACACACCAGCGACGCGGTAGCCGCCCCACCGGCCTCTTGGGCCAGACGACGGCGTAGGTGCGACTTGCGCTCCACCAGAGCGGCGCGCGCGCCACAGTACTGACGGGTAGATCGGTGCGCAGCGCGTCGAGATCTGCGCGGGTACGCGCCGCATAGACGGCCTCCAGGCGCTCCTCGTACTCCTCGGCGGTGAGCCTCCCGGCGACAGTGTGCTCGTGCAGCTCCTCAACGAGGCGCTCGCGCTCGGCGTCGGATACGCGTATCAGCCCAGGATCGGCCATAGTCGAGAATGTAGTTCAATCGTGGACCAGGCGAAAGCGCTTGACCTCGAAGCCAAGCGAAAGGAATGCGCGCGTGAGCATCGTGACCACCGAAGACCGCGGACATGTCCGCCACATCGTGTTGAACAGGCCAGAGAAGCGAAACGCGATGAGCCAAGAGCTGTTGCGAGCACTGGCCGGCGCGCTGCGGGGGGCGTCCGACGAGGAGTCGGTTCACTGTGTGGTGCTGCGCGGCGAGGGGCCTGTGTTCTCCGCCGGCGTCGACCTTGTCGAGCTGGCGGCATCCGCCAACGAACCGGGCAACTTCCGGCCCTTCAGGAACACGTTCCTCGAATGCCCCAATCTATGCGAAGCGATGCCCAAGCCGGTGGTCTGCCAGATCCACAAGACATGCCTCGGCGGAGCTCTTGAGGTGACGCTCGGCTGCGACCTGCGGATCGCCTCCAGCGACGCCCAATTCGGCTTGCCGGAGGTGAAGTTCGGGATCATCCCCGACGTGGGCGGCTCCACCAGGCTTCCGGCGGTAGTTGGCCTCGGCAGAGCGAAGGAGCTGATCATGACCGCCCGCACGATCGACGCCGCCGAGGCCGAGCGCATCGGCCTGGTCAACAGAGTCGTTGCGCCGGATGAATTGGAGCAGGCCACAGAGGCGCTAGTGGAGGAACTGCTCGCGAACTCGCATATCGCGGTGGGGAGAGCCAAGCGCGTGATCGACGCCTCCGCACGCCCGGCACTCGCACAGACGCTCGAGATGGAGGTGTCGGTGCAGGAGTATTGCGTGGCGAGTATGCGCGAGCAGGCACGCGAGGCAGAGGTGGCAGCGGCGGCGAGCTAACGCCAGTCCACACGCCCCGCCACAAGCGTGTGGGAGCCAAGCGAGCGCCCCAGCACCGCTTGGACGCGTCGCGCGCAGGCAAGCAGCGCGTCGAGCTCTATCCTCGTCGCGACACCCATCTCGTGCAACATCGACACCAGATCCTCGCTGGCGATGTTGCCCGTGGCGCCCGCGGGGACCGGACAGCCGCCGAGCTCTCCGAAAGAGGACTCGAAGCTCGTGATGCCGGTCTGGAGAGCGGCAAGCACGTTGGCGAGACCCTGGCCGCGGGTGTTGTGGAAGTGCGCCGTAAGCTGAACCTCCCCTAGCTCGGCCGACCAGAGTGTGAACAGCTCCCCCACCTGCACCGGGTTGGCCATGCCGGTGGTGTCGCCGAAACCGATCTCCTGAGCGCCCGCGTCACGCAAGCGCGCCGCGATATCCAGCACCCGCTCGGGTGGGACGTGCCCCTCGTAGGGGCAACCGAATGAAGTAGAGATGACGCCCTCGCAACGTATGCCTTCTCCGCGCGCACGCGCGAGCACCCCTTCCAGGGAGGTGAGCGACTCCTCTGTCGAGCGGTTGACGTTCTTGCGGTTGTGGGTCTCCGAGGCCGAGAGGAACACATTGATCTCGTCGAACGCGGGCCGGGAGCGGGAGCGGGAGGTCTTGTCGCGCAACTCCAGCGCCCGATCGAGCCCCCGTTCGTTCGGGATCAGGACACTGACGGCCACCTCGTCCGGGATGTCGATGCGTTCCAGAACATCAGTGGCGTCGGCAAGCTGCGGGATGACGTCGGGGCGGACGAAGCTCGTAACCTCCACTCGCCGCAGGCCCGTTCGGGCGAGCATGTCGATCAGCTCGACCTTGCGCTCGGTGGGAATGATCTCCGGCTCGTTCTGAAAGCCGTCGCGCGGGCCGACCTCGCGGATCTGGACCGATTGCGGCAGATCAACCATGACGCTCAGATTGCCACAAGCTGCCTGTCATGCGTCAACCACGCGCAGTGGAGCTTGACGGGCGATTGCGTCGAAGTCAGCGTCGAGATGCAGCAGTGGCGTGTCGGTGCGAATCGCGATCGTGGCGATCAACAGGTCGGGTGGCCGGCGGATCGTGAGGCCTTCGCGACGACAAGCGCGATAGAGCCCCGCCGCGGCCTCGTGGTCCGACGGCTCTTCGCAAGCAAGCAGCTTGCAGCGGCCGAGCAGGCGCGAGAGCTTGCGGGCATGGGGCTCGTCACGTGCCCCCGCTAGCACCTCGAGCATGACAACGCCCGTGGTGGCAAGGGGCTGTTTGTCCTTCAGCAATGTCCGGAGACATCGATCGACGGGACTATCGGTCGCTCGTAGATACTCGATCCAAGCCGAGCTATCGACAATGATCAAGGGGTGTGGGGCAGCCATCCAGAGCGTTGCTCGTAGAGGTCGCCCTCCCATCCGCTGCCGCGCATATCGAGCGCCTCCCGCGTGTCCATCGGCTCCATATCTAGGCGTCGCAGAGCCAGATCGATCGCCGCTCGCTTGGTCTTTAGGCCATACCGACTCATCACACGCCCAACGAGCCGCTCGTCAACCTCAACGTTGGTCCTTGCCATGTGTAGAGCATACACCATGCCTACACGTATCCAAAGATCCCGGCCGGTTCACCACATCGAGAGGCCACCGCTGACGTTCAGCGTCTGGCCCGTCACATACGAGGCGTCCTCGGAAGCCAGGAAGGCGATCGCGGCGGCAACCTCCTCGGGCTCGCCGGAGCGACCGAGAACAGTTTGATTGACCATCCCTTGCTTGAGCCTCTCCCCCAGCTCGCCGAGCAACTGCGGAGCGGCGTTGAGCAGCGGCGTCTCGATCGGACCTGGAGCCACCGCGTTGGAGCGCACCCGGTAGCGCGCCGACTCGCGCGCGATCGCCTTTGTGAAGCCGATCACGCCCGCCTTCGCGGCCGAGTAGATCGATGACCCCTGGGAGCCAACACGGCCCGCCTCGCTGGCGACGTTCACGATCGCGCCCGAGCGGCGCTCCTGCATACCGGGGAGAACGGCATGGGTGACGGCCAGGACACCACGCAGGTTGACCCCGAGCACGAAATCCCACATGCCCTCGTCGGTGTTGACGAAATAGGAGAAGAGGTCGGTGCCGGCGTTGTTGACGAGCACTCCGATCGGACCGAGCTGCTCCTCGATGGAGGCGACGGCGGCGCGCACGGACGTGGTGTCGGTGACGTCGAGCTTGCAACCGAAGCCGTCCAGCTCGCCGGCCACCTCCAACGCTCCCTCCTCGTTGACATCGCCGATCGCCACGCGCGCCCCTTCGGCCGCGAGGCGGCGAGCCGTGGCGGCGCCAATCCCGGAAGCTCCGCCCGTGACAAGCGCGGTCGTGCCGTCGAATCTCATCGGCAGAGCGTAACCGGGCGCCATGTCCGGCGACGCCCGGCCTCGCGGCAGTCGCTCATATACTCCGCCGCCGTGGCGCCCTCCCCCACAGATCCGGTCGCGATCGTCGGCGCCTCGGGCGCGCTCGGCTTCGGCTTGGCGGTGCGCCTCGGGCGCATCGGCGTGCCTGTGGTTATCGGCTCGCGCGACGCGGGCCGTGCGGTGGAAGCGGCAGAGCGTGCCCGCGAGGCGGTGCCAGAGGGCGCGTTCAGCGGTGCCAAGAACACCCAGGCCGTGGAAACCGTGGAGACCGTGATCTTGAGCGTGCCCTTCCGCAGCCAGTCCGAGACGCTCAAAAACCTGAAGGGGTCACTGCGCGCAGGGCAGCTTCTGATCGATGTCACGGTGCCGCTCGCGGCGGCTGTGAGCGGGCGGGCGACAAGGATGCTCGGTGTGTGGCAGGGATCGGCCGCGCAAGCCGCACAGGAGATGGTGCCGGACGACGTGAAAGTGGTGTCGGCTCTGCACACCGTGAGCGCGGCCTCGCTGACAGACCTCGACTACGACCTCGGACAGGATGTGCTCGTGTGCGGCGACTCGCGCGATGACAAGCGCAAGGCGGCGCTCCTGATCGAGCGAATCGAGGGCTTGCGCTGCGTGGACTGTGGACGGCTCGAGATGGCACGTATCGCCGAGTCGATGACAGCGCTGATGATCTCGATCAACGCCAAGCACAAAACCCACGCGGGTATCAGGATCACCGGCCTGCCCGACGACTCGTGGGAGTAGAGCCACCCAGCCCCCCTCGGACGTCGGGCGACAGCGATGCCCGAGCATCGAAGGTGGTAGTGCTCGCCGGGGGTACCGGCGGCGCGAAGCTTGCGCGAGGCATGCTTGACGTGGTCGGACCCGAGGAGCTGGTCGTGATCGCCAACACCGGCGATGACATCGACATCTATGGTGCCCACGTCTCCCCTGACCCCGACCTCATCTCCTTCTGGCTTGCCGACCTGATCGATGAGCGCGGTTGGGGGCTCGCAGGCGACACGTTCGCCGTGATGGATGCACTGCGCGAGCTTGGCCACGATGTTTGGTTCAACCTCGGCGACCGCGATCTGGCCTGGTGCCTCGAGCGGCGACGGATGGAGCACCACGAGGAGCTAAGTCCGACGCAGGCACTGGCTCGACTGAACGAGGCAATCGGCGTGCGCGCGACTGTTCTGCCGGTGAGCGACGATCCCCTATGCACGTGGATACGCACAACCGAGCGCAAGTGGCAAGCCTTCCAGGAGTTCATGATCAAGGACGGCGCGCGGGGCACCATCGAGGCCGTGCAGTTCCGCGCGGGAGACGAAGCTGACTGGGACCCCCAGATGTGGTCGCTTGCGCCCGAGGTCACCCTGCCGGAGGTGATCGAGTACGACGAGAGAGCAGCTCCGTCGCGGGAGGCGATTACGGCGCTCCAAGGCGCGCGCGCGATCATCGTGGGGCCTAGC
>JBOGYB010000063.1:0-7036 GCA_050696555.1 Solirubrobacteraceae bacterium
CCTGCGACGCAAGGGCGAGTCGCTGGGGGTGGAGGGGATGAGGTGCGACGGGATGGACATCCGCGACACGCACAGGGTCGTGGGAGAGGCGCTGGAGCGTGTGCGCGAGGAGCGTAGGCCGCTGCTAGTCGAGGCTGTCACCTACCGTTTCCGGGGCCATTCGATGGCTGACCCCGAGGCCTACCGCACGAAGGAGGAGGTGGAGCAGTGGCGCGAGCGCGACCCCATCCCCGCCTTCGGCGACCTGCTTGAAGGGGTGGGAGCACTCACCAAAGAGCAGCGCGAGCAGATCGACACCGACGCTATGCGGCAGGTGGAGGAGGCGGTGGAGTTCGCCGAGCGCTCCCCTTTCCCTGAGGCGAGCGCGTTGTATGAGGACGTGTACGTGATGGATGAGCACCCCCACGGCCACTTCCACGGCTCGCCTTCATGGGTATCCCCCATAGCGGGGGGTAGGCAAACTGGCCGGACGGTCCCATGACTGACATGCGTTATCGAGATGCACTGAAACTGGCGTTGCGCGAGGAGATGGAGCGTGACGAGAGCGTGATGCTGATGGGCGAGGACATCGGCGTGTTCGGGGGGGCCTTCAAGGTGACTTCGGGGTTGCTGGAGGAGTTCGGGGAGCGCAGGGTGCGCGACACCCCCATCTCCGAGAACACGATCGTGGGGACGGGGGTGGGGGCGGCGATGGTGGGGTTGCGCCCGGTGGTGGAGCTGATGACGGTGAACTTTGCGCTACTGGCGTTCGACCAGATCGTGAACCACGCGGCACACATCCACTACATGTTCGGTGGGCAAGCGAGGGTGCCACTCGTGGTGCGGATGCCGCAGGGGGCGGGGCACCAGCTCGGCCCCACCCACTCGCACAACCTGGAGGCGATGTTCCTGCACGTGCCGGGGTTGCTCGTCGCCGTGCCCTCCACGCCCGCCGACGCGCGCGGGCTGTTGAAGGCAGCGATACGCGATGAGAACCCGGTGATCTTCATCGAGCACGAGTCCTTGTATGGGGTGAAGGGCGAGGTGGACGAGGACGACAAGGAGCCGCTCTCCTTTGGCCAGGCACGTATCGCGCGTGAGGGGAGCGACGTGACGATCGTGGGTGTGTCGCGGATGGCGCTCACCGCCGAGCGCGCCGCCGAGCAGCTTGCGGTGGAGCACAAGATCGAGGCGGAAGTGATCGACCCACGCACGCTACGCCCGCTCGACCTGGACACGATCCTCGAGTCGGTGGCGAAGACGAACCGCTGCGTGGTGGTGGAGGAGGGGTGGCCGCACGGCGGCGTGGGCGCGAACCTCGCGGCGTTGGTGGCAGAACAGGCCTTCGACGACCTCGACGCGCCGGTGGTGAGGGTGAGCGGGGCGGACACGCCGATGCCCTATTCAAAGCCCCTGGAGGAGATCGCGTTCCCGCACGAGCCGCACATCGTGCAGGCAGTGCTGAGCGTAACCGCGCAGGCGGAGGCACGGCGATGAGCGACATCGTGATGCCACGCTTGTCGGACACGATGGAGGAGGGCACGATTCTGCGCTGGCTCAAGCAGGACGGCGAGCACGTCGCGCGCGGTGAGGAGCTGGTGGAGATCGAGACCGACAAGGCGAACATGACCTACGAGTCCGATCTCGAAGGCGCGTTGCAAACCGTGGCGCGTGAGGGGGACACGCTCGCGGTGGGGGATTTGATCGCACGGATCGGCGCGGAGGTTGGCGAGGGGCCGCCTACGGCGGGAGACACCTCAGGCGAGGTGGGGGCGCGTGCCGAGGCGCAGGAGCCGGGCACGGACGGCGTTTCGACAACCACCCCCGACGGCTCACACGAAGGCCGCGTGAAGGCATCCCCGCTCGCGCGGCGGGTTGCCCGTGAGACGGGAGTGGACCTCGGCGGCGTCCACGGCAGCGGGCCTGGCGGACGCATCGTGAAGGCGGACGTGGAGGAGGTCGCGGGTTCGCATCCCACTCCCGCTACCCCCACCCTCGAGCAATCCTTCGGCACCGTGCCCACCCCAGCCGAGACACCGGCGACAGGCGCCTCATCGGTAGAGGGAGTCGCAGGCGCCAAGGGCGAGGCGACCAGCGTCGAGCTCACGCGCACGCAGCGCACGATCGCGCGGCGGATGGCGGAGTCGAAGGCGACGATCCCGGACTTCACGCTCACGGCCGACGTGGAAATGGAGCGCTGCGTGGAGCTGCGAGCCGAGCTGAAGCGACTCTCGCACGACGACGTGCCCACGTACAACGACATGATCGTGAAGGCGTGCGCGCTGGCGTTGCGCGAGCACCCGCGCGCTAACGGGAGCTACCGCGACGGCCGCTTCGAGCTGCACTCGCGGGTCAACGTCGGTGTCGCCGTGGCAGTCGCCTCAGACGATCCCACGGCGGGAGCACTGGTCGTGCCAACCGTGTTCGACGCCGACACGAAGGCGCTCGGCGAGATCGCGCGGGAGACACGGGCGCTTGCGGAGCGCGTGCGCGACGGGAGCGTGACGCCGCCCGAGCTGAGCGGGGGAACGTTCACCGTGTCGAACCTCGGGATGTACGGGATCCGCCAGTTCACCGCAATCGTGAACCCGCCGCAGGCGGCGATCCTTGCCGTGGGCACGGTTTCCCCGCGTGCGGTCGTGCGTGGCGGTGAGATAGCCGCGCGGCACACAATGAGCGTCACTCTTGCCTGCGACCACCGCATCCTGTACGGGGCGGACGCCGCGCTGTTCCTTGCACGCGTGCGCGAGCTACTGGAAGAGCCGGCGGCGCTTACTCTGTAGCGCTCATTCTGGCGACACAAATCGTGCTACCACTAGGTCGGTAGATGAAGCAAGATCGCTCGCTCTCCCTGGACATTCAAGTCCGTCGCCTGGGCACGGTCCCCTACCGCGACGCCATGACGGTCCAGGCCGACTTCCAAGCGCGGCGCCAGGCCGAGGAGATCCCGGACACGCTGTTGCTCCTGGAGCACCCTCCCGTGTACACGCGCGGGCGGCGTTCGCTGGACGGTGAGCTAACGCTCGGCGAGAACTTCTACCGCTCCCGCGGGATCGAGATCGTGCCAACCGACCGCGGCGGACGCGTCACCTACCACGGCCCCGGCCAGCTCGTGGGGTACCCGATCATGCGCGTGAGCGACATCGGCACGCACCTGCGCACGATGGAGGCGGCGATCGTGGCGGCCCTTGCGGAGCATGGCATCGAGGCGCGCTCGCGTTGCGCGGAGGGGATCGACTACACCGGCGTGTGGGTGGGGGAGCGCAAGATCGCCTCGATCGGCGTGCATATCTCGCGCGGCGTGTCCACGCATGGGTTCGCGGTGAATGTGGTCAACGACCTGGAGCCGTTCTCGTGGATCGTGGCGTGCGGGCTGCCCGATGTGACCATGACCTCAGTCGAGCAAGAGCTGGGTCACGCGCCGGAGGGGGGGCTCGATGGGTTTGCCGAGCGCATGACGCGCTGCTTCTGCGACGCACATGGCTGCCGTCTCCTCACCGTCGCACCGCAGGACATCGGCGTCGCGGCGCCTACAGGTCATACGCTTGTGAGCGCATGACCAATAATCCACCAGGCGCAACCAGTGAGCGTGAGCACGCGACTCGCTCGCGCGCGAACCCGGGCGGCATGGACGTGATGAAGGTGCTCGGCAGCGACGTGCGACCCCTGCGCGAGCGCAAGCCGCCTTGGTTCAAAGTGCCGGCAGCGGGTGGGCAGCGCTACCGCGAGCTGTCGGCGCTCATCAAAGAGGAGAACCTCCATACCGTGTGCCAGGAGGCGGCGTGCCCGAACGTGGGGGAGTGCTGGGAGCGGGGCACCGCCACGTTCATGATCCTCGGCGACACTTGTACGCGCAGGTGCGGGTTCTGCAACGTGAAGACCGGCAAGCCCACCTGGGACGATCCGCTAGAGCCCGCGCGCGTGGCGCGTTCGATCGCTCGTATGGGGTTGCGCCACGCCGTCGTCACCTCCGTGGACCGCGACGACCTGCCCGACAAGGGCGCTTCGGCTTTCGTCGGCGTGATCCGCCAGGTGCGAAAGCAGGCGCCGGAGTGCCAGATCGAGGTGCTCACCCCCGACTTCCAGGGCCAGGAGATGCCGCTGGCGAAGGTGATCGCCGAGCGCCCCGACGTGTTCAACCACAACGTGGAGGTGGTCCCCCGCCTCTACCCCATCGCCCGCAGGGGCTCGGAATTCCTGCGCTCCTGCCGCGTATTGCGCAGCGCATCTGAGATGGGCGAGGGCGAGGTAGTCACCAAGTCCGGCCTGATGGTGGGCCTCGGCGAGACGCACGAGGAGATGGTGCGGACGTTCGAGATCCTGCGCGAGCACGACGTGCAGGTGCTCACAGTCGGCCAGTACCTACGTCCCTCAGAGCGCCACCTGCCGATCGTGCGCTACTGGCACCCCGACGAGTTCACTGCGCTGGAAGAGGCCGCCCACGCCCTTGGCTTCGAGCACGTGGCGGCCGGCCCACTAGTGCGCTCCTCCTACCACGCCGACCAGCACGTGCCACAACCACGTCCAGGCGTAGGGCCACTCGCCGCGAGCGGATAGCCGGCAGGCCCGGCGGCGCGGGCGGATAGGCTGCGCCGGGCCACATGATCCCCGTCAAGGACAACATCCCCAGAGAGCGGTTGCCGCTCGTGACGTTGTTCGTGGTTGCGGCCGTCGTGGCGATCTACGTGCTTTCGAGCCGCCGGGTGGGCCTGCTGCCCTTCCTGCTCGACGTGGGCTTTCTCGTCCTGCTCGGCCCAAGCGTCGAGAACAGGCTTGGGCGGGTGCGCTTCGGCGGGCTGTGCCTGCTCACCGGCGCGGTGGCGGTCACGGTGTGGGCGATGGTGGGCGCGGACACACCCTCCCCCGCGCTCGCCGGAGCCCTTGGCGTCGTAGTGGCGATCCTCGCCGCCTACCTCATCCTCTTCCCCCACGCACGGGTCCTGACGCTGATCCCCGTGCCCTTCTACACGACGCTGATCGAGATCCCGGCGGCGGCGCTGGTGGGGGCGTGGCTCGCGCTGCAGATCGTCTTCAGCGTTGCGGGGTTGGGCGACCCGGTTGGGATGCCCTTGCTGGCGCAGGCAAGCGTGGGGGCGCAGTGACCCGCGTGGCGGTGCTGGCGGTGGCGCTGGCGTTTATCCTGGGGTTGGCGTTTCTGACGATCTCGGGTATCGAGCAGTACGGATTGACGTTCGAGGCGGTGACGTCGGTGTTCATCCTCGTGCTGCTCACGGTGGGAATCGTCGGGGCGTTGCGCAATCCTCCACGTAAATGAGAGGCCACTCATGAGTCACGGCTCGCCCTTCCTGGAGCGAAGCGCCCGCGCGCTGAGAGCGCGGGAAGCGAAAATGCGCAGGCGTCGCCGCAGACGCCAGGTGGCGGCCATGACGTTGGCGATCCTCGTCGTGGGGGGCGCGCTGTTCGCCCTCTCGCGGACGTCCACCACACATGGCTCGGAAGCGGCGTCGAAGAACGGGGGAGGGCGCAAGCACGGTGCGGCACACGCCACCACGAAGCTCTCCCCGGCCGGCCTGCCGCTCGGGCACCCACCGCTCGGCCTCGACGTAAGCGGGAGCGGGGATCCCGTGCACGTCGCCTTCCGCCACCCCCCACGGGCGGGGTTGCTGTTCAACCTCGACAACGGGAAGGTGCTGTGGCAGCTGAACCCACTCACCCACCTGCACATCGCGAGCCTCACGAAGATGATGACCGCGTTGCGGGTGGTGCGCAGCTCATCGCCCGATGAAGGGGTAGTCGTAACCAAGCAGGCGGTGAGCTCGGCGGGTTCGAAGGTGGGTGTGCTGCCACTGGGTAGGCATGTGCGCTTGAAGACGATGCTCTACGGGCTGCTGCTCCCCTCCGGCAACGACGCGGCGATGGCCCTCGCCCAGCACGTGTCGGGCAGCGCGGGCGCGTTCGTCGCAGGGATGAACCAGGAAGCGGCGAGGCTGGGGATGGGGTGCACCCACTACACCTCCCCATCGGGGTATGTGAACGCGCGCAACTACTCCTGCGCGGCGGACCTCGCGGAGCTCGCGCATGTGGACCTGGAGCAGCCGTTGATCGCGCACATCGTGCGCACTTACAAGGCCGTGCTTCCCTTCCCGATCAAGGGAGGGAAGCTGTACCTCTACAACAACAACCCCCTGCTCATCTACGGCTACCCGGGGACGACAGGGCTGAAGACGGGGTACACCGAACTGGCGGGGAAGTGCCTGGTGGCGACCGCCGAGCGCGACGGGGTGCGCCTCGGGGTGGTGCTGCTCGACTCCCCCACCCCCGCCACACAGGCGCGGTCGCTGCTCGACCAGGGATTCGAGGACTTCTACAACCTCCCGAAGGAGACGGAGCCCTCGATCCCCGACACCGAGTAGCCCACGACGCAGGCGATCGTAGTGGTGGATAGCCACTGCGCAAAGGCTCATCAAGCCATCGAAGCCACGGACGGCGAACAGGAGTAGCCTTGTCTGATCAGCTATTGACTGGCCAGTCAGCCAAAGGAGAATCGTGGATCTCGACGACACGCCCGAGCAGGCAGAGCATCGCGCCAAGGTACGCGCCTGGCTCGAGCAGAACAAGGCAGCGGCGCCGGTCCTCACCGGACCCAACGCGATAACGGACGAGGCGGAGATCATCTCCGCAAGGCGCGCGTGGCAGGGGAAGCTCGCCGAGGCGGGTCTCGCCGGAGTGACGTGGCCGAAGGAGTACGGCGGCCAGGGATTGGGGCCGATCGAGCAGGTGGTGTGCAACCAGGAGATCGCGAAGGCCGGAGTGCCCGGAATCCTCGACGCGATCGGGGTGGGGATGCTCGGCCCCACGATCATCGCGCACGGCTCAGAGGAGCAAAAGGGGCGCTACCTCGGCCCGATGTTGCACGGGGACGAGGTGTGGTGCCAGCTCTTCTCCGAGCCCGCGGCTGGGTCTGACCTCGCGGCAGTGCAGACACGCGCGCGCCAGCAGGACGACGGCAGTTGGAGGCTGACGGGGCAGAAGGTGTGGACGACCAACGCCCAGTTCTCCTCCTACGGGCTATTGCTCGCAAGGACCGACCCCGAGC
>JBOGYB010000064.1:0-7036 GCA_050696555.1 Solirubrobacteraceae bacterium
CCCCGTCGATCATCTGCGGCAACGGATCGCTGGTGACCGTGAGTGCGGCCGTGTACGGGTCGACGTGGATCGAAGCGCGCACCACGATGTTCCCGAGGTTGAACGGACCCGCGACCGCCGGCACCACGATCGACAGGCCGAACGGTTGGCCCTCATAGCCATCGGTCAGATAGACGCGGCCTTCCTGCCACAGAGGACCAGGCCCAGCGCCGGCCGCGACATGCGTCACGCCGATCCGGCTTGCCGCCGGACACGTGCCCTGCGCCGCCTGTAGTTCACCGCAACGGGGTATCCCCTTGATCGCGCCCAACAGACCCGGGGGTGTCGTGACGGACACGCCGGAGAGGCTCTGTTCGCGATCGTGACGGGAGAGCGTGACCGTCAACGAGCTGAATGCACCCGCCAACGGATTGACCGTGCCCGCGGTGAAGCTCGCAGCGAACGGGATCGTGCCCGGACACCCTCCACCCTGACCATCCCAGTCCACGTTGAACGAACTGGAGCTGATCGAGTCCGGTGTCGCCGGGGTGCTCCACGGCGTCACATCGCTAGTGCTCGTCGCAGTCCCACACGATTGCGGGTTAGCCAGCGGTGCTTGCGGTCCACCATTCGTTTCGACTACCAGATCGCTGACCGGGAACTGCGGCGTATCGTCAAACACCGTCGTCACACGACCAGAATTGGGGTCAACAAGCGCCTTGCCTTCAAGCTTGACGATCACGCCCCTCATCGGCGCTTCCAGTTCCAGATACAGTCGGAACAGGTTGCCGTCCTTTGCGTCCTGACCGGTGCACTCAGGCTGGCCGGACCCACCGCAGCCTGGTTGTGCGAGGAACATATGGCCGGTGAGATCTTCGCTTAGGTCAGGGCTCTTGGCGCGCACGCTAGCAACCTGCGAAGACGCGGGACAATGGCCGGCGACAGGCCGCGGCAGCCCGTCCGGACCGATCGCTTCCGATTCCGAGTCTTCGATGTTGATCCCAGCCGAACCGGTCGCTTCACAGGCGGACAGGCCGTCTGCGCCCGCCGGGGAGAGCGAGGTGCCTTCGGGCATCGTCACGCTCACCGTCTTATACGGCGGGGTGCCAAGCCCCGCAAAGTCATTCGGTGCTTGCGGCACGCCGACATCGATCGTGTAGCCCGACGGCTCGTCGGCCTGACTGGTCGACGGTTGTGAGCTGAACTGGGTGGAGAACTGCAGCAGACTGCAACCTTCGATCACGGGATACGCCGGGGCTTGCTTGACGATCGGCGTGTGTTGGTGATCCCACGTGTCGATTTCAAGCGTCGAGTCGAGCGGTTCGCTGGAACACACGCTCGGATTCGTGAGGTACGCGCCACGATCGTACCCGCCTGGTTCGCGGATGTCGCCGTCGATCGTCTGCACTAGACCGATCAAATCCGCGGCCAACGGCACACCGGATATCGAATCCCGCAGCATGTAGCGCCCGTCATGGCGCACGACGCTCACGTACTGCACGAACCTGAGACCGGTGTCCGCGAACGCAAACTCCGCCGCATACCCCTTCTCTGGCTGCACGCTGTAGACCGGGTACCCATGCGTTGAATCGGGCCCATTAGCAGCAACCGTAGCTAGCACCATAGGCAGGATCGAGCCGACCCGGCTCGACAGCGGACAGCCCGTTTGTTCATACGTCGTTTCGATCAGCACCACCGTGCATTGATTGGTTATCGTCGGGTTGCCGAGCATTCCCAGCGGCAGGTAGAAGACGAGGTTCTTCACCGGCTCGACCGGCTGTACAAAATAGCCACCGGAGTGTTTGATCAGATTGTTGAACAGCATCGTGTTCGTGAAGAGAGTCGGGTGGCCCGCCGCCTGCGTGAGCGCTTCGCCGGCCGGTCCCGTCGCGCTCGAGCGTAGAAACCCGATCCCAGCCGGCGCGTGCTCGGAGCCCACGCTCATACGCGCCCGATCGCTCGCGACCACAGCAGCACCACCACCAGTAACAGTCGCGACACTGTCGATCGCACCGGTGCTGCCCGTTACTTCCAACGGCACTTCGACTGCGACGAACCCTCCCGGGACGACGCTTTCCGTTGAGTTGCACACCACGCTCGCGCCTTCCTGCACACACGAGCCTCCCGGTTCGATGCTAACGCCTCGTTGACTGCCAACGCTTAGTACGCTGAAGCGGGACGGAATGCCGACCCTGATGGTGAACTCGCCTTCGCTGGGTGCACCGCCGACATTCTCGACCGCCACAAAATAGCGCGGCTTTCCGTCCACGCCCGGCACGAGCACCGTCGGTTCGGCCACCTCGGTCACCTGCCATGCCGGCGCCGCCACGGCCGCACCCGCAGCCACACTGCCCCCCGCACTGACGAACACCGCACACGCCGTCACCATCACACCAAGACCCAGCCTCAACGCACAACTGCCCACCGCCATCGCCCGCATCACTTCCCCCTCCCGTTCATCCGCTGTGCCCTGCCGGCCGCGCGACCGTAACGCCTGTGCGCCGCCCGCTCGCACGCTCTCCGTTTACGCCGCGGCTCTCGCCTGCACCTCTGCAGCGCCCGCGCGAGCTTCTGAGCCCTCGACAACGACTTCACGCCACGACTCGAAGTCGGACTTGACACCAAGTTGCCAACACCGTTGAAACCAACGCTCGCCGGAGCTGCAAGCGACGGCGCAACACCAGGGGAACCCAAGCAGCCACCACCCTGACAGCCCGCCACCGCCTTACTGGCAGCAAACCCACCATCAACGCGTGCGTCGTACGTATCAGCCTGCCCCCCGTCGGCGTCGCTCGGCACAAGCGAATCCAACGTTTCAAACATGATATTCGCACCGGCCGCATCCATCCCCTTAAACAGCGCGCCGCAACTCCCGCTGGGGCCCTGTGTGTCGCGACCATCCGAGACCAAATGCACCGCGCCCGCCGATATCGGACCAGCGCTATGAAACACGTACACCGAAGTACAGGCCTCGCCTTCCACCGAATGAGCATCCGCGGACACAGCGCGCGGACTGAGACGAGCACCAGTTTCAAACACCACGGTATGGCCATCAGTCGACATGTTCAACAGGTCAGCAGACGTATGAAAATAAGTTTCAATTTGACCGAGTTTTGCAGATGGTAGTGCGTTATAGGGGACCCCTTCCCGCGCGCCGTTGCCGTCTTCGTCATAGCCGTCTTCACCCTTTGTCACTCTCACGAGTTCTCCCGTGAGGGCGTCGTACTCGAACAACTGGATGATTGAGCTAGTGTCGTCGGGCGTCAAGCCCTTCTGTGAGCTCTCGAACAACAGGTAGCGCCCACGCTCACCGCCCAACTGCATCGGACGGTGTGTGAATTCCTGCGACCAGTCGAGCTGATCTTGCCCGCTCAAGGTTCCCACAAACACAGTCCGCGCTGCCTGGGTGTCGTACCCATACAGGTTCGGTTCTCCTTCCTGTGGCGCCACGTTGAACTCGTTCACGCCCGCAGAGACGATCGCCTTGCGCGAGACGAAATAGATGCGCGAACCGTCCTCGGCGATCCCGGCGACACCCAGCACGTCGCCCCCCGCCACCAGTCGCAGGCACTTGTGTTCGCCCTGACATTGCGCTCCGGGTCTGCCGAAATCGTATTCATAGAGATTGCAAACGCCGACTTTTTCACCGCTTTTAGTGCAGCCAAACCCTACGGAAGCATCGCCGCCCCCGGTCGTGTCAACTCCGTCGTCAGTGAGCTTCTGCGTGCTCGTGAAGAACACCCTTTCCCCGTCTTCGGACGCACCCTCGAAGCGCTTACCCGAGACTTCGCCACATGACACCGTGCACTCGCTTTCCGACACATCAGTCGTCACAGCCGGCGCAGGATCCGTGAGAGCGCCATGCGAACGCGCATACACCTCATTCGTCACAGGCGCGCTAAGCCCACAAACCGATTCTGAGAACACCGTGAAGAACACCCTCGAACCATCGCTCGACTGCGCATTCCACAATGACGCAAATTTTCCGCTCCCCAGTACTGTGCCGCAGCGACCGATCAGTTGCGTACTTCCTTTTTCTGACCCGGTGACTCCGACCAGGATCGGCTGAGCATTCCCGCTACCGCTGTATTCATACAATGATTGTCTTTCGGATTGCGTCGAATCAAAGGGCCAGTGTGACCCGCTGTTCGTAGTGAGCACGTGTTCAAAATCGGCGGTGCCTGCAATCGCCCGCATACCAGGCTCACCAATACCTTCTATCTGATTGCTCGGTTCTTGAGATTCGCCCACCTGGGGAATGTTTAGCGGTCCAACAGAGCTGTATTGCGGGTTCGGGCCGGCAGAACGCACGTACATCTCCTGCTTCGTCGCCGGCTCCTGCGGAGTGTGCTGCGCCCACAACGAAAGACCACTCACAGGTTCCACTGTCTGGATAAGCTGGCCCACGTACTGCGACTCTGGCGGGTTGATCGACGATGCCTGCCAACCCGTCGGGGTGCGCTTATCGACGAACTCTGCTCCCCTAAACGGATGTTGACCCGCGCCTTCAGAGGAGCCCAACGTAGCAAGACTAACGAGGAAGACCTTCTCTCCATCCGTCGGGCTGCCGAGCATCGGATAACCGCCCTTATACACCGGCGTGACCTGCTCGTACGCGCGACATTCCGGTAGCAGGCTGGAGTTGTTTTCGGCGCGCAGCTGTTCGTTGGGGCAGGTCCCACCGCTGTTTGAGGTGGTTTCACCCACGCTGGTCGTGGTGAAGGTCGCATCGGCGCCGTCCTGTTCGCCCTGTGTGTTTGAGACGTGGAAGCGATAGTGATATTCCACGCCCGGCTGTAGGCCGGTGAGCTCAGCACCGATAGCGGTCGTTTCCGGACCCAGTTCAAGCGGGCTGGTTTCCTGCCCATAGCTGTTCGTGGCGCCGTACTGCACCGTTGAGGTGACCGGCAACCCGCCGGTCGCGATCTGCGCGCTGACGTTTACCGAGTGCGTCCCCACGTTCGAGCTTGTCTCGCCGCTCACACTCGGCGCTTCAGGGCTCGTCGTGAAAGTGACCGGCGTCCCTGTGGCGTACTGGCCGGTGCTGTTCCAAGCACGGACGCAGTACGTGTATTGCGTGCCGGGTGTGAGTCCCGTGATTTCGTGTTCGCCCGTTTCTTTTTCGACACCATTGTGTTCGGCTGGGATCTGTCCGGTTGATTCGGATCCTTCCCCTTCGCATTCGCCGGCTGAGCGCTTGTAGATGAATTCAAAGAATCTCGGTTCTTCTTCGTCGCCCGGGTTCGGGTTGAGTTCCCCGTGCAGCATCGCGGTCGACGTCGTGATGGCGTCCGCCGCATCGGTCTGTGGGGTTTCCGGTTCGAAGCTGGTCGTGAACGTGACCGGTGTGCTGAGTGTTTCTTCGCCGGCGAGGTTGCGGTGCAGGAGGCATGCGGTGTAGGTCGTGTGGGCTGTGAGGCTGCCTATTTCTTCGCCTACTTCTTCGCTAGGAAACCCAAACGAGAGGCCACGGTGCGCCTTGCTTTCCCCCGTACACGTCGTCGGGGAGGCGGCGTACACGAATTCGTAAGTGCCTTCCTGCGGCGGTTCGATGCCGGGGTTGAGCACGCCGTGCAGTACCGCGCTGGTTGCGGTGTGCGATTGTGCTTCGGCGACCGGGTGTTCCGGAGCAGCGGCATGTGCCGGGGATGCCGATACAACCGCGACCATGAGCAGCGCGCACACGCTAAGGACCATCGCAAGCGCGATGCGATTCCTCACAACGTTCTCCAGCGACATTCCTGTCCCGATCAGCCTGCGTGTGCTCATTTGTGCTGTCCTCCCCCTACGGTCGCTTGACACGTTTGTTTCACTCCCCCGGTAGGTGTTGTGTGTGCGCGCGGATACCGTTCACGACCCGCTGTCCCTCTGGTGTAAGGCTCCATGCGTTGGGAGCGCCGCCGCCCGGCGCCGATCCCGTGTTATCGATCAGTCCGAGACGCTTGAGACGACCCAGCAGCTTGGATATCTGACCCTGGTCTTTGACCTGCGCGATATCGCCAAGCCGGCGGTTGGACGCATCGGGATGCTCACCCACCGCGAGCAGGACACGAACCGTGCGATAGGTCAGACGCATACCCGCCGGTTTGAAAGGATCCGCGAGCGCCGTCGCGGCATGCGGCTTGGATGGCACTAGGGGACGCTCAAGCTCTCGCTGGGAGGCGACAGACCCGAGATACGGTGCGACTATCATCGCCATCAACGGGTTCACCAAACCCAACAACGATCCCGTCTCATTATCCGCAGACCGATCGAGGATCGAGAGGACACCGCCGACGAGGCCCTCCGCGGTCAACGACGGGACACGCCTACCCTGCTTTCCCTCGCCACGACCCTCGTCGACCACGCCAGCCAGCTGGTTTACGATCCGTTCTCGGCGCTCGCGCACCCTCCCACCTGCCGTCAGCGACTCGTTTACCAACAACCGTCCAGCGTTCGGCTGCTCCTCCAAGAACGAGAGGAACGCGACCAGACCAGCCCTTACCCGCTCACTCCACCTAGGCTTCGAATAGAAGGCCGGCAACGCGCACTCGCTCGCACGCTCAAACGCGTCTTCGAACGCCGCTAGCAGACAGTCCTCGCAATCGGTGAAAATCTCATAGAACGTGCGCCGCGACACGCCCGAGCGCTCGACGATATGCCCAACACTCACACTCCCCGCGCCGCGCTCACCAACAACCTCACACGCAGCCGCGAGAATACGCGCACGCTGAATATTGGCAATATGAGCCTGGCCGAATCCCTCAAAAAGCCCCACCGCCCCGCCTTGCCCGCACGGAACGACACGCCCCGAACTCTGCCCAGCAGCAGTGCTCTTCGGTCGTATGCTGACAGCAGCAGCCATCAGCACAACTCCCCCACACCCTGGGGTCCGCTCAAACCCCCATGAGCGCTCGATCGTTCAAGCCGGGCAAAATACCCGGCCAGCCGCGGAACCCTCCCGCGAAACCTGGGCTTACCGCTTAGAAGCCGGCTCGACCAGAGAGAGAGAGAGACGCGTCAGCGACGCTGACGCGTCCTATAACGGACCCATCAGGAGCACGCAGACTCTCAAACA
>JBOGYB010000065.1:0-6959 GCA_050696555.1 Solirubrobacteraceae bacterium
GGCCCGCGTCGCCGCTGTCGTGGATACCCCGCTGACGGCGTCCTAGTCGCTTTGCACCCTTCGCGGCATCCAACTTCGGGAAACGAGCAGAATGGAAGACGATGAGCTTCGGCACACTCGCCCTGATCGGGGTTTGCGGCTTCGCGGGCCCTTTGCTATCGGCCGCGGGAGGCGGGGCGGCACCGGTGGTGGTGGGGGAGCTGCTGGCGGGGATCGTGCTCGGAAAGACGGGACTCAATGCGATCGAGCCGGGCAACCCCACGCTCTCCTTCCTTGCCGAAGTGGGTTTTGCGATGCTGATGTTCGCGGCGGGGATGAGGGTGCCGCTGAGGGAGCGGGGGATGGTGGACTCGCTCGGCGCCGGTGCGAAGACGGCGCTGCTGGTGGCGGTGCTGGCCATAGGAGCAGGGGCGCTCATGTCGCGCATCGACAGCGTGGGTCACACAGGGGTGTATGCGGTGCTGGTGGCATCGGGGTCGGCGGCGGTGGTGCTGCCGGTGCTGCAGGAGCGTGGTTTGGCGGGGCCGGTGGCGTTGACGGTGATGGCGCAGGTGACGGTGGCGGACATCGCGGCGACCGTGGCGGTGCCGCTCGTGCTGGCCCCTGAGCGGGCCGGGAGGGTGGTCGTGGGGAGCGCCATCGTGGCGGGGTGCGCGGTGGTGATGCTCCTGGTGGCTCGGCGTCTGCGCGGGAACACCGACGTACAGAAGCTGCGTCACCTAGGCAAGAGCCGCGGCTGGGCGGTGGACCTGCGGTTGGCTTTGATCGTGCTGTTCGGGTTGGCGTGGCTCACCGAGCGCAGCGGTGCGAGCCTCTTGATCGCTGGCTTCGGGACGGGTCTGATGGTGGCGTCGATCGGCGGACCCCAACGCCTCTCAAACGAGGTGTTGGGGATCGCGGGAGGGTTCTTCATCCCACTGTTCTTTGTGGTGCTCGGCGCGCGACTGGACCTGAGCGGGCTGTTCTCCAACCCGGCGTTGATAGCGCTCGCAGGGGCGCTGGTCACGCTCAACGTCGCGGCGCACGTGGTGGCGGCACGGATCGTGCGCCTACCCCCTGCGGCGGGCCTGGTGGCATCGGCCCAGCTCGGGGTCCCAGCGGCGATGGTGGCGTTGGGGTTGTCTGAGCATGTGCTCACCCCACCTCAGGCGGCGGCGATCGTAGTGGCAGCGTTGTTCAGCATTCTGGTGTGCTCCGTGGGCGCGGTGGGGTTGGAGCGCGAGCGTAGACACCCGCAATGAGAAACGTGGGTGGCGCCGAGTGTTTCCGATGATTCCCCGCAGGGAATCCTCAGAGTGCTACCGACGGCAGGACCAACCTGGGAGGGTAGGTTCCAGTCATGGCTCGCGTAGACCAGAGAGACTCGCAAGACGAGGCGCAGGGGGCACAGACGGCGCAGGCGATCGTGCTCGACCGGGGCTACCTCACAGACGGAACCGCACTCTTTCATGTGGAGCGCACGCTGGTGGACGATCCGCACGGGGAGCTATTGATCGAGCTCGAGGACTGCGTGACGCTCGAGCTGATCGTGTGCTCGGTACGTTCGGTGGCAGAGCTCGGGATGCGTCCTGTGCAGCCGCTCACGCCCTACGACGCTTGAGCTGACCTGAAATCTCTGGCCCCGAGTCGCGCCGCACGGAGGGTGTGCTGGATATCGGTGATCGACAGCAAACCAACGGGGGAACCCGAAGCGTCGACCACAACCGCCCGACCCACCCGGCCGAAGGCGGGACGGGAGAGCAGTGTGGCGACATCCTCGTCTTCGCTCACCGCCAGCTCCGGGTCACAGTCGGCGATATCCCCCACCAGCCGCGAGGAGCGCTCGCGCCGGGGTACCGAATCTAGGCGGTTGACAGCGATCATCCCGCCGAAATGCCCACCGTCGTCGACCACGGGGAATGCCGTGTAGAGGTAGGGAAGGAAGTAGTCGGTACCGGCCTGCTCCAGTGAGACGTTGAGTGGGATGGAGACCACGGGGCTGGACATCAGGTCGCGGGCGTGAACCCCTGAGAAGGTGGCTTGCACCTGCGCACCCACCGCTTGGGCTCCTGCGGCGGCGACGATGAACAGACCCACCACCGCCAGCCACACCCCGCCGGGGTAGCCGGCGAACAGCTCCAGCAGGCCGACACCCATCATCAGGTAGCCGAACATCTTCCCCACGGTTGCCGCGGTGGAGGTAGAGCGTTGGAGGTCGTGGTTGTGATGCCACAGCAGCGAGCGCAACACGCGGCCGCCGTCGAGGGGGAAAGCGGGGAGCATGTTGAAGCCGAGGATGAGGACATTCACGAGCAGTTGGTAGCCGACGAGCGCACGCAGCACCTGAGAGCTCGATTCGGGAAGAGCGAGCGAGATGGCGCCGAACACGAGCGCGACGACAGCGGTGACGGCGGGGCCGGCGAGCGCGTAGCGCAGCTCGTCGTCGGGGTCGTGGGCCTCGTTGCGCATCTTCGATACCCCTCCGAGCAGCCACAGGTCGACCTCCTCTACTTCGATGCCGTGACGGCGGGCCACGATGGCGTGACCGAACTCATGGGCGAGGATGCTCGCGAACAGCAGCAGCGCGGAGAGAAAACCGAGCGAGTAGGAGAGACCGGGGGAGATGTCGGTGACGACAGACGGGAAGTAGTCGGCACCCAGGGTCCAGGTGATGAGGGCGACGATGAGCAACCACCAGGGACTCACCCCCACCGGAATGCGTGCGATACGTGCGATACGAAAGCTACGGCCCGGCATGGCACCACGCTAGACCGAGTGCCATCGCGTGGCTTCGGTGGTAGCCCGGCGAGTGGAACAGTGGAGACTACTTAGCGCCCGGACGCCCGATCGCCGCTCCTACTTGCGCCGTGCGTCACACCTGCCCACTCTCACCCGAGCCCGATCACCACGCTCGCCGGCAGCACTGCGTACGGCACGTGCACCCCATAGGCTGCAATCGATGCGGTGGTTGGTGGACGGGATGAACGTAATCGGGACAAGGCCCGACGGCTGGTGGAAGGACCGCCATGCGGCAATGGTGAGACTGGTGGGACAGCTCGAGCTGTGGGCGGCGTCAGGTGGGGAGGATGTGACCGTAGTGTTCGAGCAGCCTCCGCGCCCCCCTATCCGCTCCACGGTGATCGACGTGAAGCACGCGCCCCGTCCCCGCCGGGATTCCGCCGACGACGAGATCGTGAGGTTGTTGAAGCAAGAGCCAGAGCCGGGATTGGTGAGGGTGGTGACATCAGACCATTGGCTGTCGGATCGCGTGCACGCGGAGGGGGCGAGCGTGGAGCCCTCGGAGTGGTTCAGGGGGCAGATCGAATCCGAATGAGGCGCTCACCTGGCGGCCAGGGTAGGCAAGCACCCCGATCAGACCACGGGCGGAGGGGTGCCTTCGGCGGTAGCGGCGAGCACGGGATCCCACTCGCACACAAGGCACGCGTGCCGGAAGGCAGATTGGGCGAAGTCGAGCGCGAAAGCGTGGGGGTTGGGGCTTGCGCAGACGTCCTCCCAATCGAGCACGTACTCCCCGAGCGAACCCTCCCAACGCGCCGCCGTCGGGGAGAGCGTCGCGGATGCGAACCCCTCGGGTGCAGGGTGGGCATAGGCGTAGAAGGCGGCTTTCTCATAGCGGGTATCGCCGGGCCACCAGCCGACGGCAACCTCCTGCGAGTCCATCGCGTTGCGCATTATGAAGTCCTCCGACGGAGGGTCGGCGGGCTCACCCGAGAAGAGGCTGACGGCGAGATCGAAGGAGCCCCACCAAGCATTCACCGGAGTTGACCTTCCACGAAATGGGGCCCTGAAAGCCGCGAGCACGAGCGCGGCCTGCGTGGCGGCGGCGAAATAGGTAGCCACCTGGGAGGGGTCATAGCGAGTGTGCTCCCGATCCTCGTCAAGCGGCACGCTCCAAGACACCTCCTGCGGGATGGGGTCGATCTCGACGGGTCCCCCGAGCGAGCCGACCGCGTGGAGCAGCTCGCGAGTGACATCTCCTACCGCCCGATCGGGTGTGAGCGGAACACGAAGCGAACGGCCGTCGCTGTGCTCGGCGAGCGCCTCGTGGGTGTGAAGGTCGAGCGCCACCACCAGCGCCCCTGAGCCATCAGGGGCCGGTAGCGGAAGCGTGTCCCAACCGCGCGCGGTCAGCCGCAGCGCGGCGTGTTGGAGCTGGGGCTCGGGGGGAGCGAGAGTCGCGGCGAGCTTGCCGAGCACCTGGGTGTGGGCGTGGAGCGTGTCACAGGTGTCTCTCCAATCGGCGTAGGAGAGTGGGGACCAGGCCGGGGACATGCACCTACGCTACAGCGAGGACGAGAGGGCTTCAACAGTGTGTGCCGACGCCGACTGCGCAGACAGGCCGGCGTGTTGGGAACTAACACGAGGCTCCCGTCATGCCGCGGCGCCGGAGACATGGGCATCATCCGTGCCGCTACCTAACGAGCACATCGAAGTGACCGACACCGACTTATCGAGCCACACCACCAGCCATTCCCCGCAAACAGGCCGCGAAGAGCACGCGGCGCCGACCTACATTGCGCTGATCCACGGGATCGGTACCACCAGCCGGGAGGGATGGGCTAAGCAATCTGTGCATGCGCTGGTGAGCTGGTGGACCAACATCCGCCGCAAGGTAGACGCCGACACAGTGACATGCCCACAAGGCTGTGAGCTCAGGGCAGGCCATCGCCATTTGCAACTGAGCGATGGCGAGCGGTCACGCAGGATCGATCTGGAGCCGCTGTTCTGGGCGGATTACGTGGACAGGCCGAATCGGTGGCGATGCGCGTGGCTTGTGCTGCAGGCCGGACTTCTCATCGGCTTGGTCGACGTCCTCTCAGCTGGGTTGACAGCGTTTAGTCGCCTGGAGGAGGGCTTCAAGGGAGGGAACGTCGAGATGGCTCGCGCCCTTTGGCGTGTGGTGTCGATTTTTGGAAGGGCCGTGATCGCTCCCGTGCTCACGCTGGGTATGGCTGGTGCGGTACTCGTGAGCTCACGCCTGCGCGCGACGATCGGCGATGCGCTCGCATGGAGCACCGACGAGGAATCACGCGAGCGGGTCAGACAGGAGATGATGCGGTTGCTGCAGGAAAGGAAAGAGGGACCGATGGTGCTGGTGGGCCACTCACAGGGGGCCTCGATCGCGGCCGAACTCGAGCCCGACCTGCGTACACCAGACCGCCAAATTCACCTTGTCACGCTCGGCAGCGGGCACGGTCTGCTGGCAGCGATGCACACCGTGCTGCCGCGCTGGTCGGTCGCCAAGAGCCTACTGTCGTGGACCGTGGTGGTGGCTTTCTCCATCCTTGCGATCGCAACACTCGTGTCTGGGGTGGCGCCCATGCTGCATCCCGTGCTTCCCATTGCCGAGGCACCACTACGGGTGGGGGGGTATGCGTGGCTTTCGAACGTCCTACCAGTTGCACAGACGCGTGACCTGCTGCTACACGAGACACAGATAGCGCCGAGCCTTCAGAGCCAGATCACCCACCCGGTGTATCTGCCACCGATCGCGATACCCGCGGAGATCGCTTCTACCGCCTTCGCGGTGTTGCTGTTCACAATCGGGGTGGAGCCGGGCCGGATACTGCGCGCCGCGACGCACACAGACGCCCCCGGGATCGACATCGTCGCGACACACGACCTCGTGTCAGCCGCGATGTTGCAGCTCGGGCCCGTCGAGCGGCGCCGACCAGTGAGTCAGTGTGGGTCACTACTTTTCGACCACACCTCTTATCTGCGCAACGGTTGCGCGGTGCTGCCCCTACTGGCCGGCGAGATCGAGCGAGTGGCGGGGTTGCGTGAGCATAATGACGACGTGGGGGAGATCGCGATGGAGGAGTATCACCGCGCGGGGCTAACGATGCGTGCCTGGACGAGACCTCTGCTGGCTTTCGCGATCGTCGCCGCGATCGGGTGGTTCGCCGCGGGCAGGATCGCGCCCACCGCTTGGATCCCCGCGGCAATCGCATGCTCCGTGGCGGCGTCCGCGGCTGTCACCGTTTCTTGCGCGAGATGGCTGGGGGGCGCACTGCGCAGGATGGACGCCGACACGAGTAGATCCGTGACGGTGGAGAGTGCCCGCTCGAGACGGGCGAGCTTATGGTGGGCCGCGACACTGGGGTTGGTGGCCGTACCGCTGCTCGGTGGTGCCGCCATCGCGTTCACCAGCCCCAGGGTGTTCACGCAAGTCGCAAGACATCCCGCCTTGCCGTCGTTGACCGTGGTGGCTTTCATCGTGGGTGTCGTGCTGTGTGCGACCGCCTGGCGGTCACTGTTCGGGTTCCAGGATGGAAAGTGGACAACCCGGACCCTGTTGCTTGCCGCGGCGCTCTGGTTGTCGCAAGGGACCGGTCCAAGCGTGGAGGTTGCGATCACGATGTTCGGGCTTGCCTGCTGGTCCTACCGACGAGACTATCGCGAGCGGTCAGCCAGCGACGATCGGTTTCAACCACGCTCCTCTGGACAAGAGCAGTGACGCTCTGAGGCGGAACTCCGACTTCGGTTCAAACAGCACCCGCGTCAATGCGCCATGCAGTGAACGCACGCCAAAACGCCTTAGAGCGTTAGGAAAGTGTGACCGACGGCTCCCGCCGCAAGGCGTCCGTCCGCGGGGATGTGGCACCAGGGACCTTGATCCGTGGGTGGTGTAGCACCTGGGTTCCCTTGCGCGGGGAGAAGGTGACGTTACGACGGGTGACACGCTCCGCACGTTGGCTTACAGGCTCGAGAACGCTCCGGCGCAAGACGGTCTCGAGCACCACCCGCATCTCTAGTTCGGCGAAGCTCGCCCCCAGACAGCGTCTGACACCGCCACCGAAGGGGATCCACCCATAGCCACTGGGCTGGTTGTCAAGGAAGCGCTCGGGACGAAACGCATACGGCTCGGGATAGAGGTCTTCCCTTGTGTGGGTGAGCCAGATCGCTGGAGTGACGTCGGTGCCGGCGGGCAGAGTCAACCCACCTCCATCCAGCTGGGA
>JBOGYB010000066.1:0-6936 GCA_050696555.1 Solirubrobacteraceae bacterium
GACGTGCCTTAGCCGACTCAAGCATTGGGGCACGTTCCTGCAGCGTTCATTGAACGAGGTGCCTGATATCGACGGCGAGCGCCTGCTCGCAATGTTGCGCGAGCCGCGCCCCGAGGTTCCAATCACCGTCCCACAGCGCCGTGCGCGACGTGCACCGGCGGCGGAGGCACCAGAGCGCGGGCCTCTTGAGGCCCAGGCGCAACCGCCGACGCTGACCTCGATTGACGGTGGGCAACGGACCGAGGATGAGCTGACGGAACCACGCACGCATAGCGAGATTCAGGCCAAGCTTCGCGACATCGGGATCTTCGAGGGCTACGACGTGTGGGTGGCCGATCGGGGCACCAAATGGAACGACGAAGAGTTGGGCACCGGCTGCCTGACAGATCTGCCGGTCGTTGCTGCCGACCGGACGCGCACAGTCATGAAGAACATCGACGTGATCTGGTTTCGGCGCGGCGCCGGTCACCCGATCCGATTCTTCGAGATCGAGCATTCGACCAGCGTTTACTCCGGGCTACTGCGTATGAACGACGTGATGATCGACTTCCCGATCACGGAGGCGTTCATCGTCGGTGACAGCGACAAGACGCAGCGCAAGTTCGAGCGGGAGATCGCGCGCCGTACCTTTGAGCAAAGCCGACTCAAAGAGGTCACGCAGTTCCTGCGCTACGACCAGGTGCGCCAGACGTGGCAGAAGTACCGCATCGTCGGGACGGGCAGCAAAGAGTGGGGATCGGGCGCATCGCGGCACTCGTAGCAACCGACATAACGAAGGCCTATCAAGCCGTGGGCCTCCTGGGGTAAGCCGAGCCGCTCCGGACGACAAGCAAAGCCCAAGGTCGCCCCTGCGGTTGGGCGCTCCTTTTACGGAGAGTGGAAGCCGGTTCCCGCCTTAGGTAAACGGCACTGCGGAATTGACTACCGTTAGCGGTCGATCGCCATCTTGATACCCTAAAAGTACACCGCAGAGAAACCAGAGCAGAGAAACCATGGCCGAGAACACATCCACTCGTCACGTCACGATCGCCGGAAAGCCCTTCGATCTGAGACATAGCGAGGTCCTCGAGGCATTGCTCGACGTAGAGCCAGAGCCGATCTCCAGCCACTTCGTCGTCGTGGACTCGCGTCGCTTCCCACCCAAGCAGGTGATCAGCCAGATCACCGGCCTAGACCGAGCAGACTTCACGACTCATCAGGCAAGACGAACACTCTTGCGCCTCGGATTCACAGCCGGACGCCGTGGGCATGCTTCAAGACCGACCAATGGGAGAACCGAAGCGCCGGAGGAGAGTCTCGCGGAGCGAATGCGAGCATTCACGGGCAAGTGGATCGCCGTCAAGGATGACGAGATCCTGCACGCATCCGACACTCCCCGAGCACTAGTCCGCTGGCTAGGAAACCACGGTCAGAAAGCCGACAGCGTCTTTCGTGTGCCCGAGGACGATATCGCCGCAAGTGGCCTCGCGCCCCTGTGAGATTCAACTTCAGGGAGATACCAGACGCCGGAAGGACGACCGTCCGCGCGCGACCGATCGTTGACCTTGTTGTCGAAGGCCTCGATATCGCTCCCCAGGCCTGTCTACTCGACACCGGCGCCACCGCGATCCGCCTTGGTGCCTACGTAGCCGAACTCTGCGGAATCGATACCACCAAATCCATCGAGACTAAGCTTGCAGTGGGAGGCGCACTCGTCACGGCTCGTATGGCAATCGTCAGCCTCCAAGTCACAAGCCAGCAAGATACACACCAGTGGAGCGCGCCAGTCTGGTTTTGCGATCCATGGATACCAGCGTTTGGGCTCCTCGGACTCACCGGATTTTTCGACCAATTCCACGTCACCATCGCCGCCTACGAAGAGTGGTTCACGCTCACCGCTGCGAACAACTGACCACAAGCCCAATTCCTATTGCGACGGCCTTCCCCGAGCTGGACATCATGCTCATCGGTGCCGGCCCAGTCCCTATGGCGCCGGATCTTTGCTGTCTGTGAACAATGCGCCCTGTCCCGCCGCCGAGCCGGCGACGCCCCCGCCACGGCCGCGCAGGACGAATGCGATGAGGACAGCGATCGAGGCCCCGACGATCGGCCCTGCCACATAGACGAGGTAGTGCGAGAAGTCCCCCCCGACCAAGTCGGGGCCGAATGTGCGTGCCGGATTCATCGATGCGCCCGAGATCGGGCTTCCCCAAAGCCCGGCCAAAGCAATGTAGCCGCCCACCCCGAACGCACCGAATAGTCCGACGTTCTGGGCACCCGACGCCGTGCCAAGGATCACACTGACCAAGCCGAGGGTCAAGATGAACTCCATCCAGAACGCCGCACCCGACGAGTAGGACATGGCCGGATAGTTCGACCCGAAGGTGGCCGACACTTTGATGACCGAATGCAGAAACAGCGCAGCGAGCGTCGCACCGGCTAGCTGGACGATGATATAGCCCGGCACGCGCCGCCACGGAAAGTCGCGGCGCAAAGCAAACGCGATGCTCACAGCCGGGTTCAGATGGGCGCCGGAGACCTTACCCATAAACAGGATGACGGCCAGCACCGTCAACGCCGGTGCAACGACAGCATCGGTATGGCTGATCACCCCCGGAAAGGCATGGCCCATCATGCCGCCACCCGCCGCCGCGAGCACGAGGAAGAACGTGCCGAGCAACTCTGAGAACAGACGCCGCCATTCCTGGCGAGGATCGTTGAAATCAGCGATCCGATCGATGATCTCCTGCTCGTAGTGGGCGATCAGCCCCTCCGCGCGAACGCCCGTGCCCGCCAACGCATGCTCTGCCATCAAAGCACCCTTTTTCCGACTGAAACGTGTATCGGAGATTCTTGCAGACATACCGACACCCCAAACATCGCACCCACCTATCGAGCGCTCGGCAGTCGATAGGTCGAGCAGGCGACGCGCTCGAACCGTGCGTGTTCCCCTCGCGACCCATCCTCAGACATAAGTGTTTATCAACGCTGCCTATGGACATAAACAAGCTGCCCATTGCGGAGGCGATAGACGGTGCCGACCGGTTCACCGTGGCCACTCGCGGATCGCGCATTTGGGGGCGGTGAGGACAGCTTTTGGGTGTGCCCAGCAGGTGGCGTATGCGTCTGCAGGCTGTGGGTTTCTCCCTTGAGCGCAAAACCGAGGCCGGCGATCAGAAATGCAACCGCCAGGACAATGCCGATATCGAACAGGTTCACGAGACCGTCGAGCGGGTCTCCCGCCGCGTCCTCTATACGTCCGTGGCGACCGAGCCCCGTGCGGTGACTCATGAGTCGATCCCTGGTGGGGAGTGCGAGCTGACCTGCGCTTTCGCGAGTGTTATGGCAGGCACCAGCGAGCTATGTGTGAGCCCACCTCCCGACTCCGCGCGAACCGGCGAACCCTCTACAGAGATGACCGCCCGCTCCAATGCAGTGAGGTCTTCGCTGTGCATGCGGGTACGCGTGATCGTCAATACAAACGCCACCGTACCCACGAGCAACCCGATCGTGGTTGCGGCGAAGGCGGTGCGTAGATCTGTGGCGAGCATGCCCACTTCGCCGTGGCCGAGCGCCGCGAGTCCAGGTGCGAGTGGAATCAGGGTGCCCATCAAGCCAAGCGCGGGACCTGCACGGATAAGGATGCGCGTGTAGTCCAAACGCCGCTGGACAGCGAGCTCGTAGTCGGCAAGAGCGTGCTCGATACCGACTTGCTCACCCACCAGAAGCGCACGGGCTATCCCAAGGAGGGCGTCTCTTGCGATCGAGCTTGGTGCGCGGGAACAGAGCGCAGCGGCCTGCTCGGGGTTGGCAGCGACCTGGCGGGCGAGACTTTGCAGTGCTCTGCGTCCGGCGCGCACACGAGACCACAACTCGACCGCGAAGCGTCCAACCTCGACCGCGCAGACGAGGAGCACCAGCAGAGCAAGGACAAGGACGGGGACGCGTAGGGACGAGGCGATCCGCGCCAATGCTTCGGCGATGCCGTCCGTGGCCGCAAATGCACTCACAGGATCACCTCGGGGCGCCGCCCCTCGATCCCTGCGCCGATGACGACGGACAGCAATAGCGCTCCCGCGATACCAATTGCCGGCCACGGAGTTTGATTGTCTCCCGCCCGCGCGCCGCGCAGACCCGGAGCCCCAGGTTCCAGCGCGTCGGCGGGGGCTCCGATCAGGATCCCTTTTACCTCTTTGCCGCTGCTCTGTGTTCCGCCGCCGGTGCCGGTGCCGGTCAGCGCGACTCCGCCTGTGCCTTTATGGCTGACCGGATCGTGTTTCTTGGCGCGGTGGACACTGGCGGTAGTGACCGTCAGTACAGGTGTTTTGCGGGCAGCGCCTGGGTTGCGGCGGTGCTTGATCGTGTTGTGGTGCTGCTCCTCGAGTTGCCGCGCACCGCCCGGGGTGTGGCCCTTGCTACCGGGTTGGGGACGACTGAACAACGGTGCGCCGTTGCCGCCACCGCCGGCGATCACGCCGCCTCCTGGCTGAGCAGACACGCCGCCATTTCTGGATTCCCCGCTGCCGGGGGGCTCTACAGGGAGGGGAACGTAGGGCGCTGCGGGGATGGGCAGTGGGTTGCCGGTGAATGCGGGAGTGACGTAGGCGGTCATCCACATGTCATTCAGGTCCTTGCTCGCCTCGTAGCGGATGTGGCCGTCGGGCTGTTGCATCGAGGCGAGATAACCGAGTGGTTCATCGCTTGCCACCCTCGAGACAGTCGTCCATGTTTCAGGGTTGATCCCCGCCGACCACATCGCCTGCACGACCCAAGCCGTCGAGGCTGCGTTTGGCTCTTTCGGTTCCCCCTCAGTGATGAACTCTACGAAACCACCATTTGGAGTCTCGCCTTCACGCAGGTATTCAAACGCCTCCCCCTGCCCTTCCAGGTCTGGATGTTTGACGGCGTTCAGCGCCTCGAGCGCGGCGCCGGCCATGTCGATTTCGCCTCCTTCTTCTCCCGGCAGCAGCCGCCTTTCCTTTGGGTTGCAAGAGTTGACCCTGGGCCTATACATCCAGTACCAGCTGCCGTCGCACTTCTGCTGTGCTTCCAACCATTGCGTGGCTCTACCGACGGCCTCTTCGACCGCTGGTTCGTGGATCGGGCTGAGCGAGAGGATCGCGAAGATCGTGTCGTTGACCCCCGGTGTCTGGGAGCCCGCTACGTGTGGGAAGGCGCCCGTATTGCCACCGGTGGCGATCTGTCGTTTGAGGATTTCGCCGGTCAGGTCGACTCCGCCGAAGTTGTGTGGTGAGGTGCCGGCGGCATCGACTACCAGTAGTTCGCGCTCGAAGTCGGTAGTCAGCGATGCTTTGTGTGCATTTTCGACCAGGTAGGTGTAGGCGCTGTGCCCATCCACCCAGTGCTGCGGTTCGGTTGTCTGGTCGCGCGGGTTGATTCCAGCGGCCGCCAGGGCCAGCGTGATCCAAGCAGTGAAGTCCGATTCCGGTTCGGTACCCGGTTCGGCAAAGCCACCGTTTTCGCGCTGCACGTTCTGCAGATAGCGCACGGTCGCCTCCAGGTTGGGCTGGAACCCCGGATCGCGCGCCGTGGCCGCCTGGGCCGAACAGGCGGGGTAGATCGACAGAACCGTGACCGTCACGGCGACCGCCAGCGCACCGCAAGTAGCCGACGGTCTACCGTTCGACCACGGAGTCATTGAGTTCCAGCTTGTCCGAGAGTGCATGCCGACTCACTGTCGTCTACTAGGCACGGTCAGTGTCTTGACGACGGTTGTGGCGCCTGCGAGGCTGATACTCACCCGGTAGCTGCCCGCCGCCAACCGCGGCAGCTTGACCTCGAGCGTTCCCGCCTTGCGGGCTTTGACGGTGATCATCTTCACGGCCTGCCAGTGACGGCGATACCCCTTTCCGCGTAGATGGGCGATCTTCACCCTCGCCACGCCTCGTGCGGTGAACTTCAACAACAGTCGCTTGGAAGTGATGCTCTCGAGCACCAGAAGCGCAGCGGGACCGCTTCCCTCATGCACGGGTGTCGGTGTCGAGGTAACTGGGAGTGTGACGCCAGATCCATTGCCTGGCTGTCCACCAGATTTATTTCCGCCGCTGGGAGTTTCCGGAAGCGTTTCGTGGTGTTCTTCTTCGACTTCTCCCGCGAAGGCGGGTGGTGTGCGAACGTCGTCTTCGGCTGGCAGGAGACCGCAGCCTGTTTCGCCGTCTGCGGGCACGCAGACGTCGATGCGGTTTGAGCGGATCGCTTCTTCCTCCCCTTCTTGATCCAATAGTGTCCCCGCCTTGATCCTGTGCCATCCGGGCGTGGTGAAGGTAATGCTCGCCTTCCCCTCGGAGTTCGTCGTGACGGCGGCGGGGCTCGTGGTCTGGATCCGCTCGAAGCCCTTGGGCGATGTCAGCACCGGGGATACCTCAGCGCCTGTATAGGGTGTGGCGTTGGCGTGGTCGGGTTCCTCCGGAGGGTTGCCCTCCTTGTCGTCGCCGTAGACCTCAACCTGCACTTCAAATGGCCGACCGAGCTGGGCGATGACTGTGAGGGGAGGCCTGGAAGCAGTGTCGTCTGCGGGGAACAGGACCAGGTTCGCCCTTTCCTTGAATGCGTCATAGACCCACAGCACTTCGTCGTTTTCGTGCAGCTCGTACTGGCAACCCCCGACGTTCGTGAACACGTCGTTGACGAGAACCCCCCAGTAGGCGGCTTCAGCAGGGTCCTGTCCACCTGGACCCCAACGTGTGATGAAGTAGTCGTGGTAGCCGGGGTACCATTCACCGTCGAAGGTTTCGCCGATGATGCTCATCGCGTCCACTGACGCGGCGGTAGGCGTCGGGCCAGGAGAGGCGTTCTGTGAGTCGAGCGGATTGATCCCGTCACACGGACGTCTCTGGGTATCTGAGGATGCCTTGACGTCGTGGCCTACCGTCGAGAGTGGCCCCTCGAACAGCGTTTCGCTCTTGCCCTCGATTCGCACGTTGATCTGTGTAGGTG
>JBOGYB010000067.1:0-6897 GCA_050696555.1 Solirubrobacteraceae bacterium
GTTGTCGCTCTCGTGTCAGACGCTGGGATGCCGCTGGTGTCCGACCCTGGGTATGCGATTGTCCAGGCTTGCATAGCAGCCGGGTTGCCGATCGAGGTGCTGCCGGGCCCGAGCAGCGTCGTTGCCGCGGTCGTCGCCTCGGGTCTGCCCTCTGACCGGTGGCGCTTCGTCGGATTCCTCCCGCGAAAGCGCCCCGAGCTGGAGCGTGTGCTCGGAGGAGCTACAGAGACGTTGGTGGCGTTCGAGTCGCCGGGTCGATTGGTGGGGACGCTCGATGCGCTCTCCAAAATCGATGCCGGACGTCCTGTGGCTGTTTGCCGGGAGCTCACGAAGTTGCACGAGGAAGTCAGACGTGGCGTTGCCGCCGAGATGGCGGCGCACTATGCAGAACACACCCCTCGCGGAGAGATTGTGCTCGTTGTGGGAGCCACCTCGGATGGTGGCATAGCTCTTGAAGATGCGTACACGGCTTTGCGGGAACTTGTCGAGGCGGGGGCCCGTACACGTCCAGCGGCCACGGTTGTAGCCAGGCTCACGGGGTTGAGCGCCAATGACTTGTATCGTGCCGAGCTCTCCAGGGGGATTTGACACCTAGGATCACCGATGGGCTGCTGCCGCCAGTGTCGGTGGGTCATGTGGTGACACGGTCAGGAGGCGTGTGGACGCCGCACGCCGTAGCCTGAGAGGGGAGATGTCCTTCTACGTGACCACCCCCATCTACTACGTAAACGCGGCTCCCCATCTCGGGCATGCGTACACCACGATCGCGGGAGACGTGCTGGCGCGTCATCACCGCCAGCGTGGTGAGGAGGTGTTCTTCCTCACGGGGACCGACGAGCACGGGGAGCCGGTGGCGGACGCGGCGCACGCGCTCGGGGTGGAGCCCAAGGAGCTTGCCGATCGCAACTCCGAGCGCTTCAGGGCCCTCGCGCCGCGCATCGACGCGTCCAACGACTTCTTCATCCGCACCACCGACCCCGAGCACATGAAAGTGGTGCAAGACGTGCTCTCGCGGGTGCGTGAGAACGGGCACGTGTACATGGGGACCTACGAGGGGTGGTACTGCCCGAAGTGCGCGGACTTCAAGGCGGAGAACGAAGTGGAGGAGGGGGAGAGGTGCCCGATCCATCACGTGCAGCTGACTAGAGAGCAGGAGGACAACTACTTCTTTGCGCTCTCCTCCTTCCAGGAGCCGCTTGAACGTCTCTACTCCGAGCAAGAGGACTTCGTGGGGCCCAAGAGCCGCTACAACGAGGCGCTGTCGTTCATCAAGTCGGGGTTGCGCGACGTACCGCTCACCCGGCACAAGCTCACCTGGGGTGTGCCCGTGCCGTGGGACGAAGAGCATGTCTTCTACGTGTGGTTCGACGCGCTCCTCAACTACTACTCCGCCCTCACCTACGGCACCGCCCCCGATGCGCCCGCGAACGACCTCGCTTATACGCGCGCGCGCGAGTCACTCCTCAACGACACAACCACCCCCCGCCCCGCACCGGCCGACAGCTCGCTCGTGCAAACGTTCTGGCCGGCAGACGTGCACCTCATAGCGAAGGATATCCTGCGTTTCCACACGGTGTACTGGCCGGCGCTCTTGATGGCCGCCGACATCGAGCTGCCCAAGAGGGTGTTCGTGCACGGGTACCTACTCATGGATGGGGAGAAGATGAGCAAGTCGCTGGGCAACGTGCTCGACCCGTTCGCCGTGATCGACCGCTTCGGTGCGGACGCGTTGCGCTTCTACTTGCTGCGCGATGTGAGCTTCGGCCAGGACGGGTCGGTGTCGACCGCGTCCTTCGAGCAACGGTATGAGTCGGAGTTGGCAAACGATTACGGCAACCTCGCGAGCCGCACGATCGCGATGATCGTGCGTTACCGCGATGGGGTGCTGCCACAGGAGATAGGCCACGACGATCCGCTCAGAACGGACTTCCACGGCTTGGGAGAGCGCGTGGGAGAGCTGCTCGATCGTGTCGAGCTGACCAGCGCGCTGGATGAGATCTGGGTGCGTGTGCGTCGTCTGAACCGCTACGTGGAGGAGAGGGCGCCGTGGCAGCTCGCCAAGGACCCTGAGCGCGCAGGAGAGCTCGACGCGGTGTTGGGGACGCTCGCGGAGGGGTTGCGGGTGGTGTCGGTGCTGCTCCACCCCTACCTACCGCAAAGCACGTCCAAGCTCCTGTTGGCGCTTGGGGCTCCCGACCTTTCGCTTGCGGGCGCGGTCTTCGGTGCGGGCAGCATCGTGCAGGTGAAAGCGCTCGACCCGCTGTTTCCCAAGCAGGACCCCCAGCCGGTGGGTCAGTCGTAGTGATCGACAGCCACACGCACCTTCACCTCTGCGAGGAGCACGATGCCGACTTGGTGGAGCGGGCGGTGTCGGAAGGCGTGGGGAGGATTCTCACGGTGGGCACGAACAGTGCCTCGTGCCGGGCGGCGCTGGCGGCGGCGGAGGCGTTCCCCCAGGTTTATGCAGCGGTGGGGCGCCACCCAAACGAGGCACACGGTTTCGACGATGCCGACCTTGCCGAGCTGCGGGCGCTCGCAGCGCACCCGCGTTGTGTCGCGATAGGCGAGACGGGGTTGGATTACTACCGCGACTACGCGCCCCGTGATGATCAGGAGCGCGCGTTTTCAGCCCAGATAGAGCTCGCGAAGACAACGGGCACGCCACTGATAATCCATACAAGGGGGGCTGACGAGGACACGCTCGCGATGCTCGCCGCCGAGGGGGAGGGGGTATGCGTGGTGATGCACTGCTTCTCGATGGCGGACCGCCTACAGGAGTGCGTGGAGCGTGGTTACATGATCTCCTTCGCCGGGAACGTGACCTACAAAAGCGCCGCCGACCTCGCGCAAGCCGCAAAGAGGGTTCCCGAGGAGCGGTTGCTGGTGGAGACCGACGCCCCCTACCTGACGCCGCAAGCGGTGCGCAAGCATCCCAACCAACCCGCGTTTGTCACCCACACCGCTGCGTTCGTGGCGGAGCTGCGGGGTGTGTCGGTGGACGAGATCGGGGTGACGGTGGAGCGCAACGCGGCGCGTGTGTTCGGCTGGTGAGTGAGCCCGTTCAGCCGAGCCTGCGGCGGATGCGGCAGTTTGGTGTCCGCCCCGACCGCGAGCTGGGTCAGAACTTCCTGATCGACTCCAACATCCTCGGGGTGATCGAGCGGGCGGCGGAAGTGGGTTCAGGTGATGTGATTCTCGAGATCGGTGGGGGGTTGGGTGTCCTCTCCGAGCATCTCGCCTCACGCGCGGCGTACGTACACGTGGTGGAGATCGACACTCGCTTGCGCGAGGCATTGCTCGACGCGACAGCCAAACACGAGAACGTGAGCGTCCATTGGGAGGATGCGATGACTATGGACATGGGGGCACTATCGCCCGCGCCCACCAAGGTCGTCGCCAACCTCCCATACGGGGTGGCGGCGGGAGTGTTGTTGCGCACCATCGAGGAGTTGGGGGACGTGAAGCTGTGGGTGGCGATGGTGCAGCGAGAGGTTGGCGAGCGGCTTGCCGCCTCCCCCGGGAGCTCCGCGTACGGAGCGCCCTCGGCGATTGCACAGCTGGCCGGTGAGGTGAACGTTTTGAGGGCGATTCCGCGCACCGTCTTTCATCCGGTGCCGAACGTTGATTCGGTGCTCGTGGGGATGCGTCGTACCGGACCCTCACCCACTGCCGGGGTGCGGGCACTCGTACGCGCGGCGTTTGCCCACCGTCGCAAGACGCTCGCAGGCGCGCTGAAGCTCTCCGGCCTTTCGGTGGGTGAGACCCCAGGGGGAGACTCGCGTGCGCACACGAGGGCGGCGCTCGTGGAGCTCGGCCTACCGGAGGATGTGCGCGCGGAGCGGCTCTCCCCACAGGAGTTCCGTGAGCTGGCGGGGAAGCTCGGGATGTCATGACTCCTGACCCGCTCCCCCTGCGCGTACTTGCGCCCGCCAAGGTCAACCTCGGCCTGTTCCTGGGGCCTACCCGCAACGACGGTCGTCACGAGCTGGTGAGCGTGATGCAGTCGATCTCGCTCGCCGATGAGCTCACGCTCGAAGGCGCTCCTCCCGGTGTCGAAGGAGACGAGGTGTTGTGCGAGGGGGTGGGGGGCGAGAACCTTGCCGCACGTGCGCTCGAGCTCTTTCGCGACGCCACCGGCTGGGAGAGGTGGGTGCGGCTGAGGATCGACAAGCGCATCCCTGTGGCGGCGGGGTTGGGGGGAGGTTCGGCGGACGCAGCCGCCACGCTTCGCCTGGCAAGGGAGGCATCCGGTTTGGGGGACGAGGAGCTCCTGTTCGTGCTTGCCCGTGAGCTTGGCGCCGACGTCCCCGCCCAGGTGGTGCCTGGACGGTGGTTGGCGACGGGTGCGGGGGAGGTATTGGAGGAGCTACCCGACCCCGTGTCGCCGGTCGGGGTGTTGGTACTGCCGCAGGCAGTCGGCCTGTCCACTGCCGAGGTGTATGCGAGGGCAGATCGGTTGGGGATCGCCCGTGACGCGTACTTCATGGGAGAACGACTCCGAGCGCTCAGAAGAGCGCTCGAGCTCGGCACGGGGTTGCCCACAGAGGAGTGCCTTTTGCACAACGATCTGCAAAGGGCGTCCCTCGAGTTGTGCCCCGCGATCGAGCGCGCGCTCGAGCAAGCGGTGGAGGTGGGCGCGGACGTCACGTTCGTGAGCGGCTCTGGTCCAACCGTGGTGGGGTTGTTCGCTCGCGCCAACGCCCTCGCTCGCGCGCAACGTGCCGCGGCGGGCTTGCGGGACCGTGAACCCGCGCCGCTCGTGGGGGAGTGCGTGGGCAAGGACTTCGCACGTGTCCAGCGGCTCGGTGCGTAACAATGCGATCTCCCGAATTCCACTAGCGATACGAGAGAGCACGCTCCGGCGATCACAATGAGTACAACCGCCATCACCGATCTCGTGGCAGTCTGCGCAGGTGTATTCGGCTTCGCGCTGTATGTCGGGCTGATCCTCGTGCCGGCATGGGGGTCCTACTCGCGCCTGTGGGAGCGCTTGGCGGCGAGCGTGTTGTCGCTATATGTGCTCGCTGTGCTCGTCGGCACGGGCGTGCTGGGCGCGCTCGCCTTCGTCTACTTCTGGGGCTGACTAGCACGTGTCCGAGCTGGTAGGACTCGACGCAGTCACCGAGGCGGTCGAGTCGGGGGCGGGGTTGCCCGAAGTGGTGCGTGCGGCGTCCCGTGCCCTCGACGCCAGCCTCGCGGTGACAGACGCGGCAGGTGCCACGATCGCGGTGGCGGCGCGCTCGAGCGCTGACGAGCGCTCGCTGCTGTCGGGCGCCGAGGGTGTGACAAGCCTGCCACTGCGGGTGGCGGATGCGGTGGTGGGGTCGCTTCACATGCGCGCTCGTGCGGAGGACCCGAGCCCGCTCGTGCGCAGGCTGCTCGTGACGATGATCGCCTCCGAGGTGGAGCGGGTACGCGCTCCCGACGTCGCCTCGGAGAGCGCCGCCGCCGAGCTGTTGCGGGTGGCGCTGGGACGCGAGGGGGTCTCCCGTGAGGAGATCCTCACCCGCGCAAGAGAGCTGTCGATCGAGTTGCAGGACGGGGCGAGTGTGATCGTCGCCCGCGCCCATCCCCAGGCGCCGACCGAGGAGGGGTGGCGTGCCCGTGCCCGGGCGGTGGCCGAGCGCGGTGCCCGGGCGGTGGGCGCTCGCTCGATCGCGGCGCTCTCCGAGCGTGACGGGGCGGCGGGGGTGGAGATCCTGCTGCTCATACCCGGCGGCGAGGAGCCGCTTGCGGCACGGGCCGCTGAAGCAGTGTTGCGCGAGATGGAAAGCGGACTCTCTGGATACACGTTCGCGGTGGGTCGCAGTCGCATAGCTGAGGACCCCGCCGATCTCTCCAGGGCGGCCGGCGAGGCGTTGTTGGCGGCAAATGTTGCCGAGGGAGGGGCGCAGGAGGGGGTGCTCGCGTTCGAGCAGACCGGCGCCTACCGCCTGCTGTTGAGCTCCATGACCGAGAATCCCAGTGAGTTGCAGCGCTTCTATGCGGAGACGGTGGAGCCGCTCGTGGCCTACGACGAGCAGTATGAGACCGAGCTGTTGCAAACCCTCGAGACGTTCCTGGAGGCGGATGGCAACGTGGCGGGCACCGCCCAGCGCCTGTTCACCCACCGCCATACCGTGTACTACCGGCTGGAGCGTGTCCGCGAGCTCACCGGGTTGGACGTGAGCTCGAGCGACGGTCGCGAGAAGCTGAGCCTCGGATTGAAGGCGATGCGGGTGCTCGGCATCTCCACCGCCCGCGGCCCCGCCTCCGAGGATGGCGCCCGTGCGGGCCGCGTGCCAAGGCGCACGCAGCGGCGGGGCTAGCGGTCAATCTCCGCTATCGCCGGTAGAGTCCACATCGGAGCCATAAGACCCTTGGGGGGTCGTCCAATGGCAGGACATCAGGTTTTGGTCCTGAGAATCGGGGTTCGAATCCCTGCCCCCCAGTTCGGTGCCATGCGCCCCACCCTCCTCGCAGGAGGGCGTTAGAGTCATGACGGTGACGGCCCCCACAGTCCTGATCCTCGCCGCCGGGCAGGGGACGCGCATGCGCTCGCAGACGCCGAAGGTGCTGCATGACTTGTGCGGGGTCCCGATGGTGCTGTGGCCTGTGCGGGCGGCGCTCGCGGCGGGCGCACAGAAGGTCGTTGTGGTGGATTCCCCCGCGCGTGCGTGCGAGCCGGTGCTGCCGGATGGTGTGGAGCTTGCGGTGCAGCTGCAGTCGGACGGGACCGGGGGAGCCGTCCGGGCGGCTGCCGACCACATCGAGCCTGATGCGCCGGTGGTGGTGCTGAGCGGGGACGTGCCGCTCGTGAGCGCCGAGGCGATCCGCGAGCTGGTGGAGGCGCACGCGAGTAGCGGCGCCGCCGCCACGATGGCTACGGCCGTGCTCGGCGACCCCACGGGCTACGGC
>JBOGYB010000068.1:0-6879 GCA_050696555.1 Solirubrobacteraceae bacterium
GAACCAAGGAGGGTTCCGCGCACGACCCCTCCATTTGTAGGTGTCTGCGTCGCGTGCTTCGCCGAGAACGCCGTTTACGCAGGCAGCAGCCGGTAACGGCGCGTATCGGGATCGCGCTCCAGCAGCCCGGCGGCAACGAGCGTCACCACATAACGATGCACCGTGCTCGTGTTCAGGTCGAGCTGCTCGGAGATGTCCTTGATCCCAAGATCCACACCTTCCGGAGGAAAACAGGAGAGCACAAGCAAGCCGGCTAGCAGCGACCGTGACAGCCGCCTGTTGTCCTGCAACATGCGGTATCTCGCGCTCAGCGCAACCCTCGCCGAGGAACGGTGTATCCCAGATCCAGCCACGAGCGCAGACATGCTCGGCGCGACACCCTCTCCCAGGACGGCGCGTACCACGTGATCCACCTGGTTGCGAGAGAGGGTTACAGAGACGAGAGGCTGTTGTACATCCCTGCGCACAGCCCCGTCGGTTGACCGGTCGATACTCACAAGCTCACCCCCCTGGAGCCGCCCGCTCGCGCCCAGGAAAGTCGACCACGTTGTCGCGCTCGGGAGACATGCC
This sequence comes from Solirubrobacteraceae bacterium, assembly GCA_050696555.1. Taxonomy (GTDB): domain Bacteria; phylum Actinomycetota; class Thermoleophilia; order Solirubrobacterales; family Solirubrobacteraceae; genus Palsa-744. The sequence goes on from JBOGYB010000068.1 coordinate 571, forward strand.
CGAGGGAACGAGCAGACGACCGTCGCTGAGTGACCCAATCCGGTGCGCATGCACCATCGACGGCATATCCGGCACCGTGATGAGCACGCCGAGCCAGTCCTGCTCGGCGGTGCTACGCAAGAGACCCATAACCTCCTCCCGTTGGAGTACGTCGAGGTTGGCGGTGGGGTCGTCAACCACCACCAAGCTCGGCTTGCGCACCATTGCGTGGGCAATCGACACCAACGTCCGCTCACCGTCCGTCAGATCTTCCCATCGTCCTTTTGAGCACTCGGCCACACCCACGCGGGCGAGCGCCGCGGCCGAGCGACGACGAGCACGACGCAGGGTGTGGTGTTTGAGCAGCGGCAGCGCCACGTAGTCGAGCACCTCGAGCTCATCGCTCTCCGGGCCCGAGCGTCGCGCCCACCCGATCTCCTCGCGCAGCAGCCGCACAAGCTCGGCTTTTGACATGTGTCGAAGGTCTTTGCCCTTGAAGCTCACAACGCCTCTTTCCGGCGCCTCGAGGCCCGCCGCAACCTTCAAGAGCGTCGTCTTGCCCGAGCCACGCTGACCCCACACCGCGACGCACTCCCCGGGATACACAGAGAGCGAGATGTCACTTAGGACAGCGGTCTCATGCGGACCGCGCCAGTAGCTCTTGCTCACACGCTCGAGCGACAACCAAGCCTGGACGCTCACGCCACCGCACCCCTTCGCACCCTGCGTCGCTCGCTCTCACCGTTTAGCTTGCCCATGATGGTACGGACCTTCTGCAGCCACTCCATACGCGCCTGCAACTGCTTGATCTCGGCGTCCCGAACCAGCAGTGCCGCCACATCCGACCACGCAGGAGAGGTGGCCGTGCGCAGGACCGAACGCCGCTTGAGGCCCTCCAGACGAGCCAGACAGTCCTGTTCCTGCGCTTCGACCAGCTCGATCAGTCGCCTGAGGTTGTGCGGCTGGGAAAGCACGAGCTTCATATACAACTCGTCGCGCACAGGCGCAAGCGAGGATGCATCAAGCATCCACCGCTCGAAGTGATCGATGCCCTCCGGGGTGGCTTCATAGATCGTGCGTCGCGCCGCCCGCTTGCTTTCGCCGGCGGTCCCACAGCCCGCGTTGCGCACGAGCTCTTCCGAGGTGAGCTGATCGAGCGCGGAATAGACCCCGGTGAGCGCAAAACCGGACGAGCCAAACCGCTCCCGCAGCCGGCGCGCAAGGTCATAGCCGTAACCAGGCCGCTCGATTACAAGCCCCAGAACGGCGTTCTTGGCTGACATTGCCTGCGCTGCCCCTTCAGTTCGCAAGGTCTGTTGGCATGTTCGACACAGTATGCAAGATCGCGAGCGAAAGTGTTCTTGTACGGAATAATTTCAATGGGCAGGTACAACGCCGTGGGAAGGAGGACGATCTCCCACCTCGATCGCGGTTGAGGTGGGACGAAATCCCGGAAGCTCCACTTCTATGCGCGCCCCACCCACCTGACCCGCCATTGCCGTCACCCGCCCGCCGTGGGCCTGCGCGATCGCCTTCACGATCGCGAGGCCAAGACCGGTTCCTCCCGAGGCTCGATCGCGCGCACTATCGACCCGGTAGAAACGGTCGAATACACGCTCACGCCCCACACCGTGCTCAGGATCTGCTCGCGCGAGAGGACCTTTCCCTCGTGGCGCATCAGATACACGAGCAGCTCGAACTCAGTAGTGGAGAGCGCCGCCTCTACGAGGAAGCCTTCGACCTGCAACCCGCGCTTGAGGAAGTCGACGATCCCCGGCTCGTCCTCCACCAGCAAGATCGACGGCGCGAGCGCGGGATCTGCGATCCGCTCTGCCAGATCGGGCATAAGGAGTCAGGATAAGCATCACACCACCGGATGCAACGCAGTTCGCCCCTAAGCACGACTGCTGTGGACGAGAGGCTCCGAACGTCATCCGCTCGCCTGCTCCACGGTCGCCTTGCTGGTCGAGTGCGAACTACGTCGCTGCCCTGCCCCGGCACGAACGCACGTGTGCAGAAGGAGCGACTAGATGACACCCAGGTGCACTGCCGCCAGGCCCGCCCAGCATCCGTAGGGCGCAAAGTACGAACGCACATCCTCTTCCGTGCCCAGGGTACGCGGATCGCCCCCACTGAGCCTCCGCCCGACGTGCTTGAGCAGACCGAGGTCGCCGGCGGGGAGCTGGTCGTGGCGACCCTGCCCACATAGCGCAAGCATCTCCACCGTCCACGACCCGATGCCGGGAATCGCCCGCAACCTCTCCCATCCTCGCTCATGGTTGGAGTCGTGGAGGTCCACCCGCCCGCTCGCCACCTCGCGCGACACACACACGAGCAGACGGGCTCGTGTTTCTGAAAGGTCTAGTGACTCAAGCCGCGCGGGCGCCGCACCGGCGAGCGTGGCGGGCGAAGGGACGTCGCGTAGCGACGGCTCGATCTCCCCATCCCAGTTCGCTCCCCGCGGCCCGAACATCCCCACGATGCGCCGCTGGATCGCCGCGGCACGCTCGAACTCGATCAGCTGCTCGCAGATCGCCCATGCAAGCGCCTCGAAGGGCTCAGGGCGCCGCCTCATCCGCAGCCACGGCCTGCTACGCACCGAGCGGCCGATCCGCGGGTCGTGGGCGAACCGGTCGTAGAACGCGCTCAGGTCGTCGTCGACGCCGAGCGCAAAGCGCATCCGATCGATCCCGTAGCGCGCCGCCACCTCGGTGCGTGCCCTGGCGCCGAACAGCACCGTGTGGGGGGACGTTTGGGCGACTCGCACCACCACCGGCTCCTCGCGGTGGTGCAGGAGCCTTTCCAGCACGTTCCCGCGACGGCGCAGAACCCCATCCACGCCCCCGACGAGCGGCAGGCGGTAAGGGGAGGGAGGTGTTACCTCAACGCGCAGCTCATGAGCACCGCTGGTGGTGAAGGGTATCCGATTGCGACGCGCATCCGAGGCGAGCGCGCTCTGCGCCGGGGGAGAACCCAGGGTGGCCGGCCTCAACGGCCCTTGGTGGGCGAGGAGAGCAGATGAATGTCCACGAGCAGCGATCGTGAGCTGACTATCTCCACGAGCTCTCCGGCGGTTCGCTTGCGGCGGGTGAGGCGGCGAGGAGTACGAGTAGCAAGCGTCCGTTGACGGCGCCTCCCCAGCACTCCAACGACTACCGCCCCTGCGACGAACCCTCCGGCGGCGACAGCCGCGGTCTGCACTACCGGGGCGACAGAGCGAGGGACGAGCGCGAGCGGTCTGGGCTCTGGCGCGAGCACCGGAAGGGCGTCGACCTCCTCCGTATCGCTCCTCTCGATCACTGCACCAGTGTAAAGGGCGGGTCAGACCACAACGCCGGTTTCGTCTCGGGGAATAGAGCTATGACGGGGAAGCTGTTTGGAGCACGCGCTCGTACACCCGGTAGCGCTTGACCACCTTGCCACCCATTGCTTCCATGCCGCGGTTCATGGGGGTGTTGGTCTCGAGGATCCAACCCATCTCCCCCCCCTTCTGGGGACGGGCTTCGGCGGCGTCGAAGTGCTCCTCGTACAGCTTCGCGGCGACGCCTGTGTGCTGGTACTCGGGCTTGACCCCGAGGAAGCCCACACGCACGCGATCCATGATGCGGCCCTTGCGCAGGAAGTGCCACCACCCCAAGGGGAGCAGTTTGCCTTTCATCTTTTCCAACATCTGGTTGAGGTCGGGGACGGTGATCGCCATGCCCACCACCTCGCCGTCCTCTTCGCGCTCGGCGATCATGAACCAGTGCTTGTCGAAGGCGAGATGCAACTCTTGCGCAAGCCCATCCAGATCCTTCTTCGAGTAGGGGACGAAGTCCCAGTTTTTCGACCACGCGGAGTTGTAGACCTCCGCGAAGGAGTCGAGGTCTTTGCGTAGCTGACGGCGGCGCATTGGCCGTACACGGATGCCGTGCTCTGACTGCACCTTCTCCGCCAGCTCCCAGATGACGGGCATCACCTTGTCGCGGTTGGTCACCTCCAGGTTCCACATCAACAGGTCCATCGCCTTGCTCATCCCCGCCTGCTCGATGCGCTGCTGGTAGTAGGGGGGGTGCCACGGCTGGAGGATCATCGGGCGCAGATCGAACCCCTCGATCAATATGCCGCTCTCGTCGTTCATCGAGAAGTCGGCAGGCCCCACCATGCGCTCCTTGCCGCGCTCCCGCAACCACCCCTCGGCGGCGATGAGCAGAGCCTGAAGCACCTCCTGGTCGTCCTCGAGCTCCAGGAACCCGAACCATCCCCAGTTCTTCTTCTGGTAGTCGTTGAACGCATGGTTCACCTGAGCGGTGATCCTCCCCACCACTTGTCCATCGCGCCAGGCGAGGAAGTACTCGGCTTCGCCGTGCGTAAAGAAGGCGTTCATTTTGCGGTTCAGGAACAACCGTCGCTCGATCTTCAGCGGAGGGACCCACAGGGGGTGGTTAGAGTGCAGACGAAAGGGGAGGTCGATGAACGCTTTCAGGTCGCCCCGAGAAGAGACCTCCTTGACACTGACCGCCATAGAGGCAGGACCCTATATGCACACATCGACGGACGTATTCGCCAAGGTTCACGGCCACGAGCGCGAGGAGCTGCTGCGGGCGGCCCGCGAGGCCGACCTGGTGCCCTACTTCCGCACGGTGGAGTCCCCCGCGATGCCCGTGGTGGAAATGGAGGGTGCGCCGCGGATCATGCTCGCCTCCAACAACTACCTCGGGCTCACCGGCGACGAGCGTGTGATGGGTGGGGCCCGGGATGCGCTGGCACGCTACGGCACCGGGCTCACCGGGTCACGGTTGCTGAACGGCACCACCCCCCTGCACCTGGAGCTCGAGCGGGAGATCGCCGAATGGATGGAGACAGACGACGCGCTTGTGTTCACCACCGGCCACCAAGCCAACGTGGGCACCCTCGGGACGATCCTCGACGCGAAGGACACCGTGATCGTAGATTCCGCCGACCACGCCTCGATCCTCGACGGGGTGTTGCTGTCGAAGGCGAAGATGCGCCCGTTCAGGCACAACCGCATGGACAAGCTCGAGCGCGCTTTGCAGCGAGCCGAGCAAGACGGTGGGGGTGTGCTCGTAGTGGTGGATGGGGTGTTCTCGATGGAGGGTGACGTAGCCCCGCTCGTGGACATCGTGGAGCTGTGCAAGCGATATGGGGCGCGATTGATGGTGGACGAGGCGCACGGAGCAGGGGTGCTCGGTGCGCGCGGTGCGGGTGCTTGCGAGCTGCTGGGGGTGGAGGAGTGCGTTGATCTACGTATGGGCACCTTCTCGAAGTCCCTCGCCGCGTGCGGGGGGTTCCTAGCCGGTCCCGCCGAGGTGATCGACTACCTGCGCATCTCAAGCCGCGCGTTCCTGTTCACCGCCTCGGCCGTACCCGCGGCGCTCGGCGCGGCACTCTCCGCACTGCGCATCATCCGTTCTCCCGAAGGGCCCGGCCTGCTGGCGGAGGTGCTCGAGAACGCGCGGTATCTCGCCGATGGGCTCACAGCACTTGGGTACCGTACGTTGAGAGGGGCTCCGGTGCGCACTTCTCCACGGGCCGAGAGCCCCGTGGAGAGCATCGTCACGCCGATCGTGCCCGTGCTGGTGGGGGACGATTGGAAGGCGGCGCTCTTGTGGCGCGCACTCTATGACGGTGGTGTTTTCACCAACTGTGCGCTGCACCCCGCGGTGCCTCCGGGGGGGGCACTCTTGCGCACGAGTGTGATGGCAACCCACGACCGTCCCACGCTCGACCGGGCGCTCGATGTGTTCGCGACCGTCAAGCGCGAGTTCGAGGCCGAGCATGGCCCGCTGCCGCCTCCGGGTGAGAGCTGACCCGGAGCTGGACTCGCATGTGCGCGGGGAGAGAGCCTTTCTCCGCGCGCACGCGCGAGTCACACCGGGACGAGAACAACGACACTCCCAACCCGCCATCCGAACCACGCCTCGACAAGGGCTGATCCGAGCGCTTCCACTAGCCGGAATGGAGTAACGGACCTCAAACGCTTGTCCATTTCTTCACAAGCCATCATCCGTTGAAAAAAGCCCGCTTCTAGCGAACGTTTGAGGCGAAAGCTGTTGACCGCAGCGCCCATGCTGGCTAGCTTCTCAGGGCGCAACGCACGACCGTCCGAGACCCACCTATAAGCCACCGGTTGAGGGGTGCCGGGAGCTTTCGCGACAGGCCTCGTGAGGGAGAGTCACGGACACTCGAGCGGCGCCTACTCGTCAACCAGCCAATATGTTGCTCGCCGCGGGGGACCGTGGGAGCGACGGGGAGTGAGCACCCATGAACGCGACAGCGACCATTGCCCCTGCCGGGCCTCAGCACATGCGCGCACTCGAACGCGCCAAC
>JBOGYB010000069.1:0-6867 GCA_050696555.1 Solirubrobacteraceae bacterium
CTATGAGCCGTCGACCAGCGGCGGGAGGTCGCCCGGGACGCGGGCGCGACGGCGGTCGCGGATTACACGACGTTGCAGATCCTCCTCGGAGGGTTGTGAGCCACGCGCACGGCGATCGGCTTCACGACGGTCGATCACCACCGTGACGTTGTCGTCGCCCTCATAGTGCTTGACGAGCTTCGGATACAGCTCCTCGGCCATCTCTCTGGGCACCACGCAATAGATCATCGTCCGTAGATCGTACTGCGCTCGGCGCGGAGCATCCTGTGTCCCGCCCGCGCCGCGAGCTACGGGAAAGTTTACGCTGGGAGAGCCACCAGCTCGCCGCGCTCGTCGGCGGAGGCGTTTGCGAGGCGATCCTCCTCGGGCAGCTCGTCGAGCTCGAGGCCCTGTGCGACAAGCAGCGGGCCCGCGGCCTCATCGCCGAGGTCGACCTCGTAGCGATACCAACACAGCTCCCACGCGACGACGATCGCCACCGTGCTACCCGACTCCTCCAGGGGACGCACGGTCACGGATGGGGCGCCAAGCGAGCGAGAGACGCCCGCCACACGCCGCGGGGGATCCCCCGCATTGAACACTTCGAGCGCCCGCTCCACCTTCAGGTCGCCGCTCGTGACGGCGCGAGCAGACCCACCCTTGTGGATGTCGGTGAGCAAATCGACGTCCGGCGCCGATCTGTCGTGGCCGGCACGTTCGGACCCTTCTACCCAACCACTGTCTGGCTCACCCGCCTCGACAGAGCCGATATAGAGCTTGTGTCCATCGTCCTCGACATGCTCGATCGAGCCTCCCCCAAGGAAGTCATAGAGCCCCTCCTCGGCGACGTCCGGCTGCGTGGCCGAGCCGGGTCGGGCGGCGTGCGGCAGACCCTCGCGACGCAGGGGACTCTGGCCAGGCTCGCGCAACTGGCGCAACCGTCCGAGCAGAGACCCAGTGCGACGAGAGCGGCCCGGACGCACGCTGACAGCGTGGTTATCGGCCTCCCGCAACCAGCCCTCTGCCGCGGCCCTCGGAACGCATAGCTCACACACGGTACGACGGTGTCCCCCGGCCAGGAAAACGTCGGGATGCTCGCCGCGAAGCAGGCGCCTGCCGCACACGTCGCAGGCGACTACCGGGTGGGATGTGACGATCGCACGCGTTGCCATCGGCCCATCAGGGTAGCCGTTAGCGGCCACCGTGCGCTTAGACGTGCGCGGCAGCGGGCTCGGCATCCGCCCGCTCGAGCATCCGCCTGGCGAGCTGCGGGGGGACCTCCTCGTAGTGCAAGAGCTCGAGTGTGTAGTCGCCCTGACCCTGCGTTATCGAGCGCAGGTCCGGGGCGTAGGAGAGCATCTCGGCCATCGGCACCTCGGCGCGGATCTCAGTACCGGCAGCGGCCGGCTCCATCCCCTGCGGGCGCCCGCGACGACTGTTGAGATCACCGATCACCTCCCCCACGCACTCCTCGGGCACAGATACGCAGACGAGCATTATCGGCTCAAGCAACACCGGCTGGGCGGCGACGAGCGCGTCGCGCATCGCCTGCGCACCGGCGAGCTTGAAAGCAAGCTCGGAGGAATCCACGGCGTGGAATGCCCCATCGAGCAGCGTGACACGTACATCCTTTACCGGATATCCGGCTATAGGACCGGCCTGCATGGCTTCCACAGCACCCTTCTCGACCGCGGGGACGAACTGGCCGGGGATGACCCCGCCCTTGATGCGGTTGACAAACTCGAAGCCCGTGCCTTGCGGAAGCGGATCTATCTCGATCTGACAGTCTCCGAACTGACCGCGCCCGCCCGACTGCTTCTTGTGACGACCGTGACCGGTCGCATGCGTGGTGATCGTCTCGCGATAGGGCACCCGCGGAGGCTTGAGCGTGACCCCCACGCCGAAGCGCGTACGTAGACGGTCGACTATCACTTCGACGTGCACCTGCGATAGGCCCGCGACGATCTGCTCACCCGTTTGCGGATCGCGATGGAGATCGATCGTGGGGTCTTCCTCCTGCAGGCGACGCAACGACGCGAATACCTTCTCCTCCTCCCCACGACCCGCAGCCTCGACCGCGAACGCCATCACTGGCGCCGGCAGACTCGGGCGCGGCATCTCCAATGCCTCATCGCGCTCGGCCAGCCAATCGCCCGCATAGGTGTCCTTGAGCTTGGCCACTGCCCCCATGTCGCCAGAGCCGATCTCCTGCACGTGGACGGACTCCTTGCCCGAGAATAAGATCGGCTGCCCGATCCGCTCGCGCCCGTGAGAGCGGGTGTTCAGCAGGTGCGAGTCGTGGCGCAGCACCCCTTGATAGACACGCAGCAGATTCACCCGGCCGGCATAGGGATCGGCACGTGTCTTGAAGACGTAGGCAAACAACTCCGCATCCTCCCTCGGGGAGAGCTCGACGTCGCCAATCGCAAGCGGGCCATGCTTTACCGGCGAGGGGAGGTCCTCGACTATCGCATCGAGCAAGCGGGAGGTTCCGAGATTGCGCGTGGCGACACCGCACACCACGGGGAACAGCTTGCCGTGGTTGGTGCCCTGCTTGAGGGCAGCGGCGATCTCCTCATGGGCGATCTGCTCACCATCCAGGTAGCGCTCCATCAACTCGTCGGAGAGCTCGGAGACCTCGTCCATCAGCCGCTCGCGGTATTCGCCCGCCAGCTCCAACTGCTCGTCGGGGATTGGCACCTCGACCGCCGCGCCGCTGGCCGATCGAGGATCCCGCCGATCCCCGATCGGTGGCGACTCCTGGCGGCACGCGCACATGTCGAGCAGGTCGATCACGCCCGTCACCTCTCCCCCCTCAGACAGCGGTATCTCGGTGGCGACGACGTGGGGACCGAATGACCGCTTGAGCGAGTCGAGCACCGCGAAGAAGTCGGCCCGCTCGCGATCGAGCATGTTGACGAACACCATCCTCGCGATGTCGAGCTCGGCGGCACGTGCCCACAGTCGCGTCGCGGTCACCTCCACGCCGTTCACCGCATTGAGGACGAAGATCGCCGACTCGCACACCCTCAGACAGGCGAGCGCGTCGGCGATGAAACTCGGATCGCCCGGGGTATCGAGCAGGTTGACCTTGCGCTCCCGCCACTCCACGGCCGACAGCGACGCCGAGATCGACATCTGCCGTGCCTGCTCGTCGGGATCGGCGTCGGAGACGGTGGTGCCATCCACAACCGTGCCCATGCGCGTGGTGAGGCCGGCCTCAAACAGCAGCGCCTCGTGCAGCGAGGTCTTCCCCGAGCCACGATGGCCGACGAGGGCGACGTTGCGAATCCGATCTGGTGCGCCGCCCGTGGGGGCGACTGTCGGGCGCATGTCTATCTCCTTGCTGGACGCTTTCAAGCGAAGATAGCGCCGATGGAGACCCGCGACTAGGTGGTTAACCGCAGACGGTTGACGCGCTATCAGTCAAGCGTGGCCTCTTGCATCTTCCCGCGCAGACGTAGCACTGCCTTGGTGTGAAGCTGGGAGATACGCGACTCGGTGACACCCAACACCTCGCCGATCTCTCGCAATGTGAGGTTCTCGTAGTAGTAGAGCGCTATCACCAGCTTCTCGCGCTCCGGCAGCGAGGCGATGGAATCGGCTATGCGGTCCTTGAGATCGCCGACGTCGAGAGCACGCGAGGGGTCGGGCGCGTTGGGGTCCTCGATCGTGTCCATCAATGAGACCTGGTCGCCGCTGGAGTCCGACACGCTCCACATCTCATCGAGCGCCGCCACCGAGGAGTGGGAGATGGTGAGCAGCGACTCGTGGAATTCGGGCAGCGTGAGTTTCAGCTCCCCGGCCATCTCCTCGTCGGTGGGTGAGCGTTGCAGACGATGCTCGAGCTTCGTGTTGGCGCGCTCTATCTCCCGCGCACGAGCGCGCACCGAGCGCGGCACCCAGTCGATCGAACGCAGCTCGTCGATGATGGCACCCTTGATGCGAGTGATGGCGTACGTCTCGAACTTGATTTCGCGCGAGGGGTCGAAACGCTCGATCGCGGAGATGAGACCGACGAGACCGTAGGAGATGAGGTCGGCCTCCTCGACGTGGGGAGGCAGGCCGGCCGCGGTGCGGCCCGCCACGTACTTCACGAGCGGCGAATAGGCGACGACCAACCGCTCGCGGGCGCGAGGATCTCCATCTGACTTATATCGCCGCCACAGTTCGCGCAGCTCGATCGCTTTGACGTTCGTCTCCAGGGTCTTCTCCCGCCGATCAGGCCCGAGGGTGACTGCGCGCATAGGCGCTTCTGAGTCTGGCGGACTCTACCCGAGTGTAGACCTGGGTTGTCGAGATGCTGGAATGGCCGAGCAGCTCCTGGATAGTCCGCAGGTCGGCGCCACCGTTGAGCAGGTGGGTGGCGAAACTGTGACGGAGCGCATGCGGAGAGACATCGGCGGGGATACCTGCCCGTATCGTCCACGCGCGTAGGCGTCGGCGAACGTCGCTCGTACCAAGCCGCTTTCCTGAACGACTCAGGAACAGCGCAGACTGATGGGAGTCTCCCAAGAGGGCCGGGCGGGCGCGCTCGAGGTAGCGCTTGACCGTACTCATCGCCACCTCTCCCGCCGGGACAAAGCGGGTCTTCGAGCCCTTGCCCTCCACGCGAAGCTGCTCGCCGTCGTGGTCGACGTCGTTCACGTCAAGCGAGACGATCTCCTCTGCACGGAGCCCACACGCATAGGCGAGCTCGAACAGCGCACGGTCGCGCATGTTCAACGGCCCACCCAGTGCACCCTCGCCATCCGCGGGGATCGAGTCGAGCAGGCGTACCACCTCAGGCGCCTTCAGCACACGCGGAAGGCGGGAGGAGCGCCTGGGTGTCGTGAGCAGGTCGGCGGGACTCTGCTGGATGTAGCCGTGCTCGCGCAGGCTGCGAAAGAGGGCGCGGATCGCCGCTAGCTTGCGTGCGGTGGTGGTAGCGGCAAGACGTTGCTCGGAGAGGCCTGCGATATAGCGCCGCACATCCCGCACACCGACACCGGAGGGGTCGAGGTTGTGTTTGTCGGCAAAACAGGCGAACTGGAGCGTGTCTACACCGTAGGAGCGGCGCGTGCGGGGCGCGGCGTTGGTGCGGCGCAAGTCCTCGTCGAGCAGGGCAAGCGCCCGGAGCCAAAGCTCACTCAGGCTTTCGGTGGTCTCTGTCGCGGTCGCACTCATCACCGGGTATTCGCCGTGGCGGACGGGCGCCCTCCCCGCGGAGGCCAAACCTCGGTTAGGCGAGAGCGCGCGCCGGCGGGGACAGCATTGGGGCAAGTAGGCGAGCGAGCTCGGGCCAGTCGCGAGCGCCCACAATGTCCTCCACCTCGCACAGCTCCGCGTTCCACGGGTGCAGGATCGTGGCGGTGACGATACCGCGCTCAATCGCGGCGGTGAGGTTGAGAGGACTATCGTCGACTAGTAGGTCGATGTCGAGCTCCACGCAACGGCTGACCTTGTCGTATGAGCAACAGAGGTCGTCGAAGGGAAGTCCGAGGCTCTCAAGCCAGTGGGATGTGACAGGAGCACAGGCGGCAGCCCGATGGGAAGTGATGTGGATGAAATGGCCTTGGGCGCTCCATGTACGCACGGTGTCCACCGCGTCGGGGTAGGGATGGCCGGCGAGGATCGTCTCGTCTGAGTGACTCTCCTCGATGCACACCTCGAGCTGATCGGGACGCAGCCGTGTAATGCCCCACGTGAACTGCTCCTCGTAGGGCAATTCGACGCCGAAACGGCGCAGTGAGATCTCCGAGAGGACATCCCAGTAGTGGTGCAACGTGGAGTCGATGTCGATGGCTATGCGCATCGGTGGGATAGATTATTGGGGTATGAGCGGCGTACGTGTGCTCCCGCACACCGATAGGCAGGAGTCATACGGGCCGCAAGGGCGCTCGGGGTGGTTGGACGTCGACTGGCGCTCGCACCAACGGTGGGTGTCTGTTGCGGGCAAACCCGTAAACGTCATCGACATGGGCGAGGGTCCCCCGATCGCGTTCGTGCACGGGCTGTCGGGCTCGTGGCCCAACTGGTTGGAGCAGCTACCGGTGTTCGCACAGGATCATCGTGTGATCGCGATGGACCTTCCAGGTTTCGGTCATTCCCCGATGCCGCGAGCGCCAATCACCATCTCCGAGTATGCCCGCATCCTCGACGGCTTGTTGGAGACACTGGGCGTCAGCGCCGCGACGGTGGTCGGCAACTCGATGGGCGGTTTCGTCTCGGCAGAGCTGGCTATCGCCTTCCCACAACGGGTGGAGCGCCTCGTGCTCATATCCGGTGCCGGTATCAGCACCTACCGCCACCGCGACGTGGAAAGGATCGAGCCCTACCTGCGCAGATTGGCGCCGATACTGGCGGCTTACACCGGCTTCACCGCCGCGCAGTCGGATTGGGTGTCGCGTCGGCGGGGACTACGCAACCTGACGCTCGGGATGATCGCCCGTCATCCTGGTCGCTTGCCGGCGCCACTTGCCGCCGAGCAGTTGCGTGGGGCCGGCAAGCCCGGGTTCATGCAGGCATTGCGCGCCAATATCGACTACCCGGTGCGCGATCGACTACCCGAGATCGCCTGCCCGACGCTGATCGTGTGGGGCGAGGAGGACAAGGTGATCCCGGTCGCCGACGCGAGCGTGTTCGAGGAATTGATCCCCAACTCGCGCAAGGTCATTTTCGAGGACACAGGTCACGTGGCGATGCTGGAGCGCCCGGGGTCGTTCAATCGGCTGCTCGCCGATTTCATGAACGAATAGGACCGTTGCAGCGTGCTTAGCGCGCTACCGCGCCTTCGGCGGCGGAGCCGACGAGCTTCATGTACTTGCGAATCGCCACATCGATGTGTTCATCGGCGCGTGGCGGCTGAGCGTAGGCGGCTGAGCGCCCGGCTATCTCCGTGTCTGAGAG
>JBOGYB010000070.1:0-6863 GCA_050696555.1 Solirubrobacteraceae bacterium
CGCCTGAGCAGGGTCTGACCGACCCACAATCGACTTGTGCGCTCCGCCCCGACAGCCCCGATAGCCGCCGCCTCCCTGATCGTCGCCTACGCCGTAGCCGTGAGCACGGGCTCGCGTCCGCTCGGCGGTGTGGTGCTGGCGCTCGGTGGCTTGTGGTGCATCCAGGCCTGGAGGCGCCGACACGGCACGCGAACCGCGACGATTCTTGCGAGCGTTGGCCTTGCCGCCTTCATCTTCTCCCACGTGCTGGCGCTTGCTATCGGTGCGTGGCCCTCGGTGCTGCTGGTGTCCGCAATCGTGGCGGCGGTCACTTGGACCCGGGCCGACGCGCGGATTCTCAGTGCGTAGCGGACTATTCCGCCGGTGCCCCCGAGCGCAGGTTGCCCACCCAGGTAGTCGCCACGATCAGCCCGACGATCCCGATGGTGATCGCGGCGCAGTCGGCCGCGACGAGCATGTAGCCGCCGTGGCGGTGGGGGTCGACGAAGAAGTAGGGGTACCAGTCGACGATGGCGCCGCGGACGAGGGTGTAGGCGACGTAGAGAACAGGGAAGGTCAACCACACCAGGGTGTCGCGCAGACGCAGGCGCACATGCGGAGGGTCGATCAGCCAATCGAGTGTGACCGCGATCGGGATGACGCGGTGCAGGACCGTGTTCACCCACGGGTAGACGGGGATATGGCCGGAGAGCAGCACGGCATAGACGATGCCGGTGGTGAGGATGTAGACAACGGCCGCACCCCGAAGCAGCTCGACCGTGGGCGAGCGGGGGTACGGTCGGAAGAGGGTGCCGTACAGGAATACGCCGGCCGCGATCAGGTTGCTCAGCTCGGTGAAATAGCTGAAGTAGTCGGTGGTGGTGATCCCCTCCCGCGCGAGCCCTTTCTGCAGTTGGTAGGCGATCGCCACGAGCACGGCGATGGCGCCGAGAGCGCGGTAGGCGCGGATCGCTACGTCGCGCCCTACTGACGATTCACCCGGAGTTGCGACAGCGGCAGGCTCAGATAGAGATGACACGCAACGAGACTAGCCGAGAGCGGGGGAGACGATCAAGCGGTTTTACGCCGTGACGTTCTGGGCGGTAGCGGGGGTGTCGCGCACGTGGTATTCCTCGAGCAGCGCTTGCTCGCTTTCCTTCTTAGGAAACATGAAGAAGACGAGCGTGGCGCCCAGTGCGATCGCGACGATGCCGGCGGTGTAGGCCCACTGGTCGCCTTTGACGAAGGATTCGCGTGCGCCGTCGATGATCGCTTTTGTGTACGCCGGATAGCGAGAGGCGGTGTCGGCGGCGGAGGAGAAGGACTTCTCGAGTTCTCCTTCCACGGTGGTTGTAAGCCGGGCCTTGTTGGGGGAGCTCGAGATCGCAGTCGACACCGCGGCGGCGTAGCCGGCGGTGAGGAGGGCGCCGAAGATCGACTGCATGATCGCCCCACCGAGGTCACGCTGGAGGTCGGCGGTGCCCGAGGCCATGCCCGCACGCGACACCGGCACCGAGCCCGTGAGCGAGTGCGAGGCGGGGGTGCCCGCAAAGCCGACCCCGGTGCCAACGAAGGCATAGGCGAGGCCCACCTTCCAGTAGGGGATCCCGTCCTTCCAGAGCAGGAGCATCGTGAGGAAGCCGAGCATGCAGAAGGCGTAGCCGACGAGCAGCGTGAGGCGTGCCCCGTAGGCGTCGACGAGCTTGGCGGAGTGAGGGGCGATCAGCACCATGAACACCGCGGCGGGAAGGATAGAGAGGCCGGCGTCGAGCGTTGAGTAGCCGAGCACGTCTTGGAGGAACTGCTGCCCAACGAACATCGCACCCACGAGCGACCCGAACACGATGATGCCGGCAAGCGCAGCCACCCAGAAAATGCGACGGCTCGCCACTTTGAGGTCATACAGCGGGGCGGGGGCGCGGCGCTGGCGCAGCACGAAGGCGACCACCGCGACCACCGCGACCAGGGAGGTGACGAGGATGATCGTTTGCTCGTCGGGGACGGGGGCGAAGTTGATGGCGAGGATGAGCGCTGAGATCCCGATCACAGACAGAGCGCCGCCGAGGTTGTCGATGGCCCCGGTCGTCTCGTTGACGTGAGAGGGGACGTAGCGCCAGGCCCCGTAGAGCGCCACAAAGGCGAGTGGGAGGGTGATGAAGAACACCGAGCCCCACTCGAACTGTGTGAGGAGCGCGCCGGCCAGCAGTGGGCCGAGCGCGGAGATGGCGCCACCTAGCCCCGACCACAATGCGATCGAGCGGGTGCGCTCCGGTCCTGACCAGAGCGCGGTTATCAATGCGAGGGTGGTGGGGAACGCCATGCCGGCCGCTAGGCCCCCGGTGAGGCGTGCGATGAACAGGACTGTGATCGACGGCGCGAACGCGGCGAGCAGCGCCGCGGGGATGGCAAGGGTGGTGCCGATCATGAGCATCAGCTTGCGCCCGTAGCGGTCGCCGATCGCGCCGAGGTAGAGGACGGAGGCGGCGAGTCCGAGCGAGAAGCCCACCGCGATCAGGTCGAGGGCGGTTTGGGAGGCGTCGAAAGCCTTGCCGATGTCCGGGAGCGCAACGTTCGCCACCGAGAGATTGAGGTTCGCGACGGCCGCCACGAGGATCAGCGCGGTGAGCACGGCGCGGGGGTGCTCCGGCGATTCCCCCGTCATGGCGGCATGGTGAGCTTCTCATCGCGCTCGTCCATAGCCAATCGAGCTTAGGTCCTCGCTACGCCGCCCACATCACCTTGACCGGGTGATTTCAGAGCTGTTGGTTTCGGGGCAAATGGCGTGAAAGTGAACCGGTTGGGGTGTAATTCCGTATCTTCGTATCGATGGCATACGTTGTCGTGCTGGCGGTGGTAGGAGTCCTCCTCTTCGTCAATCTGTTCTTCAGATTGACGCGTTTCTGGTTGCGTCAACCCAAGCGGATTCGCTGGATCTGGCGCAACTCGCGACCGCGACAGCTCTGGAGCGTGGACCGCACGTTGTTCGGCGGGGTGGTGTGGGGGTTTGCGAAGGGATTGGAGTGGTACGCGGCTCGTGAGCTGCGCGTGCAACCCTTCGAAGGCGATGAAAAGACCGATGCCGCGGCGGTGTCCTCGGCGCTGAGCTCGGCAATGGCACACATCGGCAGCTCGCACAGGTCGGGGGTGGATGTGGTGAGCGCACCGATCAGTGCGGGTACTGCGATGGAAGCGATCGCCGATGCCGTAAAGGGGGCGCCATCCGGCGGTGAATTCGCGGCCGGACTGTTGCGCCTGTTCGGGTGGTTGATCGCACGTGGGGAGCTCCAGTTGAGCGGGCACGTACTCACCTCGCGCTTGCGTGGGCCGGGCCTCGCGCTCACCGTGGCTACCTCCGGTGGACGGGTGCTTGAACGGGAGATGATCTGGGCGTGCGACTTCGAGCCGGCGGTGGGTGTGGGAGAGGTCTTCGACGATGGCGATGACACAGACAGGTTGCTGCGGGTGGCCACGGCGGGGGCAGTGTGGACGTATTTCACGATCTTCGAAGAAGTGTGGTGCATGCGTGAGGATGAACTGAAGGATCGCTTTCAGACCACATCGTGGCGGAGCTACGCGTTGATGCAGGTGGGCATCGATGGCCACGAGAGGCGTCGTCCCGAGGTTACGCGCGCCCTGTATGCGAGGGCGGTGGACGCCGACCCGAGCAACATGGTGGCGCAGTTCAACCTGGCCTCGGCAGAGCTGAAGGATGAGCAGCTCGAGCATGTGCGTACGGCTGGGTCCAGTCGTCTCGAGCGGGTCCACGAGAGCTTTCACTCCGAACATCGGGAAGAAACCGAGGGCGCGACCGAGCTGGAGCATGAGCGGTGGCTGTTGCAGTGCGATCCGCTGCACCACCAGGTGGCATACAAGCAGGGTGCGGCAAAGCTGAACCACGATGTAGCTGTCGAGCGGTCGCTCGAAAAGAGCAGTGGGGGACGCGCTCGGATGCCGGCGATGGTGTCTGCGTTCTTGTTGCCACAGCCTCGCGTGGATGGGGATGCCGCGGGATGGATGCGGCCGGCCGGCCTGACTTTGACGTTTGCCGACCTCAATGAGCTGTCGACAGACCTTCGACGGTTGGAGCAGACGCTCGTGGTGCTCTGCGAGGAGGACGAGAAGCGGTGGGTGGCGGCGGGCGCCAAGCCGTGGATGGATCTCAAGCGGGTTTTGAGCGCGATCGAGGGCCCGATGCTCGTCATGTGGGCGATGGTGGCGTTGCGGGTGGGGCGTGCAGTGTGGGTGCCGTGGTCGAGCGAGGCGTTGCGCGAGTCGGCTCCCTTGCTGCTGAGCGATCCGGGCGCTGTCGACTCCGCCGTGAGCTCGCGTAAGTGGCTGATCGAGCGTCTCCGCGGCGGGCGACTCACACCGGGAGAGGCGGTTGGCTTTGCCGGCTGCGCGGAGGTGTCGCGTACCAGCCGCACACACTTCAACCTGGCCTGCTGGTACGCCGACGTGGACCGGCTGTCGGAGTCGCTGTGCGAGCTGGAGTTGAGCCTTGAGGGCGGCGGCGTGCTGGCCGGGCGGTGGTTGTGCGATCGGCAATTGCGCCGTGTGCGCGAGCGCTTTCCCAAACAGTCGAAGAAGCTCCGGTTACGTTATCTCTCTCTGCCTCTCGCGGTAGAGCAAAACGGACGCGTTGGCGATGGTTTGGCTGTGGTTGAGGCCGCCGGGCAAGCCGCTGTCAGCGGCGACCGTGACGAATGATCCCCAAGCAACGCCGGTCGAGATAGCGCACGGCCAGCCAGTAGTGGCGAAAAGCGCGGTTGCGGGTTTGGCGTGAGTGATAGCGGCGGTAGATCTGCTGGATGATGGTGGCGAGGCGGAAGAGCCCGAAGACCTCGTAGAAGACCCAGTCGTCGATCTGGAGTCCGGTGCGGGAGCAGTAGTGCGATACGACCTCCTCGCGCGTGAGCATCCCGGGGGCGTCGGTGGGTTGGCGGCGCAGGGCGCGCATGATGCGGTCGTCGTCGGCTTGCACCCAGTAGGCAAGTGCGGAGCCGAGGTCCATGAGGGGGTCGCCGACGGTGGCGAGCTCCCAGTCGAGCACACCCACGATGCGCCCTGGATCCTCCGGGGCGAGTACCAGGTTGTCGAGGCGGAAATCGTTGTGGATGATTCGCTGCGCTACGTCCTTCGGTTGGCGGTCAGCGAGCCAGCGCATTACGCGCTCGAAGCTCGGGACGTTCCACGTGTGGGCGGCGCGGAAGCGCTCAGACCACCCCTCTACCTGGCGGTGTACGTAGCCCTCGCCCTTGCCCATCTCCGCGAGGCCGGCGGCGGAGGGGTCGATCTCGTGCAGCTCCACCAGCCGGTCGATCGCCGACTCGCACAACCCCCGCACGGCGTGCTCGTCGAGGCCAAGCCCGGGAGGGATGCGGGAGCGCAGGATGGTCCCCTGGATGCGCTCCATCACGTAGAAATCGCAGCCCATCACCGACTCGTCGCGGCACAGGGCGACCATCTTCGGCACGTAGGGATACACCGGCGCGAGGGCTCCCTGAATGCGAAACTCGCGTGCCATGTCGTGTGCGGAGGCGGCCTTCGTGCCGTGGGGTGGACGGCGCAGGATCAGCTCCCGTTGGGGGTAGGAGAGCAGATATGTGAGGTTTGACGTGCCCCCGGAGAATTGACGCACATGTGGCGTCCCCGCGAGATCCCCCGACATGCTGGCGGGTGCGTGCTCTGCCAGCCAACTCGCCACCGCCGTGACGTCGAAGGAGTCCTCCTCGCGTACGTCCCTGGCTCCGTCGGCGGGAGGACTGCTCGGGTTGCCGGCACGGGCGGGGGATGTCATGCGCGATGCCCGCGGAAGGCGCCTAGGAGGACCATTTCCCCTTGCCGTAGCGGGCGAGCTCCAGCCGGGCGATCACGCCGCGGTGGACCTCGTCAGGGCCGTCGGCGAGCCGCAGCGCTCGGGCCGTGGTCCACGCGCCTGCGAGGGGGACGTCGTTCGAGAGGCCGGCGCCGCCGTGGAGCTGTATCGCCATATCGACAACACCTTGAGCCATATTGGGGACCGCGACCTTGATCTGCGACACCGCGCCGATCGCCTCGGGCGCTTTGCGGTCGACCAGCCACGCGGCATGGAGCACGTGCAGACGCGCCTGGTCGATGGCGATGCGAGCGTCAGCGATGCGTTCGCGGTTGCCACCGAGGTTGGCTATCGGCTTGCCGAAGGCGGTGCGCGATGTAGCGCGCTCGCAGGCAAGCTCCAGCACCAGCTCGGCGAGCCCGATCAGGCGCATGCAGTGGTGGATGCGTCCCGGCCCCAGCCTTGCCTGTGCGATCGCGAAGGCCTGGCCGGCGCCGTCGATGATGGCTGAGGAGGGGAGGCGGACGTCGGTGAACGACACTTCCCCGTGGCCACCGGGGGCGTCGAGGAAGCCCATCGCCTCGAGCATCCGCTCCACCTTCACCCCGGGGGTGTCCATCGGGACGAGCACCATCGAATGCTGGTGGTAGCGGTCGGCGGAGGGGTCAGTGAGGCCCATGAAGATGATCGCCTTGCAGTTGGGGTGCCCCACGCCGGTGCTCCACCACTTGCGCCCGTTCACCACCACTTCTTCGCCGTCGAGGATGGCGGTGGCCTGCATATTGGTGGCGTCGGAGGAGGCGACGTCGGGCTCTGTCATGCAGAAGGCCGAGCGGATCTCGCCGGCGAGCAGCGGGTCGAGCCAGCGCTGCTTCTGCTCCTCGGAGCCAAAGTGCCAGAGCACCTCCATGTTGCCGGTGTCGGGGGCGTTGCAGTTGCACACCTCGGCAGTGATCAATGAGCGGCCCATGCGCTCGGCGAGTGGGGCGTACTCGACGTTCGATAGGCCCGCGCCGTGCTCTACGTCGGGGAGGAACAGATTCCAGAGCCCTTCCTGCTTGGCCTTCGC
>JBOGYB010000071.1:0-6686 GCA_050696555.1 Solirubrobacteraceae bacterium
CCTTGGTTCCGCGCACGACCTTCCCCGTGGCGTCCAGGTAGGGAGTGCTGGACGTCGGCCTGTCCCGGTGGATGATGCGCCGTCTCCACCACCCTCGGGTCGGGGGCGATGCTGAGACCGTGACGGCGCGCATTCGGGGCAGCTCGAGAGCCGCGATCGGCCCATTTCTCAATGCTTGGAAGACTCATATGGAAGACGGTTCTCCGACGCGTCACGCGGCCTTGTTCGTCCGCGATTCGAGCTCCGCGCGCAGCTCGCGCACCTGCTCGTTGAGGCGCCGGTTATCGACAGCCAGTCGCGCTGCTTGGCGGCGCGCGGAGGCCATTTCCTGAGCGAGTATCGGTAGCACCCGACGAAGGCTGCGCAGGCGGTCAATCAATTGTTCGCGCTCCCATCTCTCCGAGCCGATCTTGTGGCTTGGAAGTCGCAGTGCGGACGCGTCGAGGCCTGCGAGTGGCGATTGCGGTTGGGTTGGCACTTTGGCGGTCCTCTCTCGTGTTCGTCCGCCAAGCATGCTCCCTGCCACGTGGGGGAAGGTCATCCGCACCCACCACCCGCTCGGCTCCGGGGTTTCCCACACACGCCTCTCTCGGGATTCTTCGGGTTGCCTTTTGTGAGCTTGCGGTTTAGGTATGTGATGTATGTGCTCCCCAGACGAGTGCAGCGGTCATGATGTGCGTGCGATGAGCGGTGGCCTCTACTTCGACCATCCGGCTTGCTTGGAGCACGATCCGAGCTCGCGGCTGGCGGCGCACCCCGACACTCCGGAGCGGTTGCACGCGATCGAGCAGGCACTTGAACGTCGCGATTGGCTCGGCTGGGAGCGGCGGCAGGCGCCCGCGGCCGGGGATCGTGAGCTCGAGCTCGTCCACAGCTCCGCGCACGTGCGCGCGATCCGGGAGTTGTGTGAATCGGGTGGCGGTGCGATCGATGCCGACACCTATGTTGGCGAGTCCTCCTACAGTGCGGCTCTGCATGCCGTGGGCGGGGTGTGCGGCATGACGAGGGCGCTGATGGCGCGCGAGACAGAGGTGGGCTTTTGCGCTGTGAGGCCCCCGGGTCATCACGCTGAGCCCTCGCGTGCGATGGGGTTCTGCCTCTTCAACAACGTGGCAATCGCAGCAGAGCTCGCCATCCGCGAGCTGGGGGCGCGGCGGGTGTTCGTGCTCGACTGGGATGTCCATCACGGCAACGGCACCGCCGAGGCCTTTCGCCATCACTCAGATGTGCTGTTCGCGAGTATCCACCAGGCCGACATTTACCCTGGTAGTGGCGCGTTGGAGGACGTCGGCTCGGGCGAGGGGGAGGGATATACGATCAATCTGCCGGTTCCCGCCGGCTCCGAGGAGGACCTGTGGCTGTCGTTGCTCGAGCACGTTGCGTTGCCCGCGGCGGTGGCATTTGAGCCCGACCTCGTGCTCGTGTCGGCGGGCTTCGACGCTCATCGCGACGATCCGCTCGCAGGTGTTCACCTGGAGACGAGCTCATTCGGGGATATGGGACGGTACGTGCGGGAGATGGCACGGACTGTTGGCGCTCCGCTGGGGGCAGTGCTGGAGGGTGGGTACGACCCCCCAACGCTCGCCGCCTGCGTGGTTGAGACGCTCGATGCGCTCGGCGACGGTGGGCAGCCGCGATCAGCGGCACCGGAGTCGCCATTCACCTCACAAGCGGCGGCCCGGATTAGCCACTACTGGCCGCTCTGACCCGAGCTCACATCAAGCATCTCACCGCGTGCAGTGCCTACGAGGCGTTGATGAGACCGCGTTTGAGCGCGTATGCCACGAGCTCCGCGCGTGAGGAAAGGTTGAGCTTCTGCTGTATGTGAGCGCGGTGGGTCTCCACCGTGCGCACAGACAGGTAGAGCCGCTCGGCGATCTCGGCGTTGGTGTGCCCCAGGGCGATCAAACGCAGTACATCTACCTCGCGCTCGCTCAGGTCGTCTGGCGGTCCGGGTGCGGGCTCGGAAGCAAGTCGCGCGCCAAGGCGGGGATTGAGGTAGCTCTCTCCGCGAGCTGCTCGACGCACAGCCTCGACGAGCTCGTCGTCGGCGGCCTCCTTGAGCACGTATCCGATTGCGCCCGCGCTCAGCGCGTAGCGTGCGAAGGCGGGCTCTTGTTGCATCGTGAGCACGACGATCTGCGTCTCCGAGTTGTTCTCGCGGATTACCGGGATCGCCTCCAGGCTCGAGCCACCGGGCATGTTGAGGTCCAGCACCAGCACCGTCGGACGGTGACCCCGCACATAGCGCTGGGCGCTCTCGATGTCGCCGGCCTCGGCAACAACCTCGAAATCGGCCTCGTTCTCAAGCAGCATCTTCAGCCCACTGCGTACCACCGCATGGTCGTCGGCGAGCACGATGCGGATCGTGCCCTGCTCGGAGGTGGTTGCACGGGATGGAAAGTCTGTCTGCCGGCTCTGGTCTGTCATATGGCCACGCTACAGCGTGAGAAGAAGGATCGTTCGCGGGAAACTACGGACGTTGGCGCGGAGCGGTACGGATGCACTTTACTCCGGTGGTATCCATCGATTTGCAGCTTGTAGCGTCAGATCGAGTCACGTCAAATTGAGCACAAGTGAATGCGAGGTCAGGTTAAATCCCCTGACCTGGAAGGAACTCGTTGGTAAATGGAGGCAACGCGGCGCCGTTGGGGTTTGAGTGGATCAGGTTGCGTGAGAGCATCCAGTGTCCAAAAGCAGCCCAGGCGTTGGGATTCTGCCAGCCATAGGGCTTGGAGCTGTCGGCCGGTAGGGTCGCGGGGAGCGTCTTCTGCAACGAGGCCACTTGCAATTTGAGCTGCGCGTCGGGGTTGGCGCTCACGATCAAGGATGCGGCGGCGTGTGGGTCTTCACGCACCTTCTGCTCACCGTGCGTGAGCGCTTGCAAAAATACACGCAGGTCCTGTCCTCGGCTGCCCGCCTCGTTCTCGCGGACGACAAGTACCAGCTCGTCATATGTGGGGACACCGGCCTTGTCGACGGGGATCACCAGGGGATGCTTGTTCAGTTGTTCCAGTTGCACTCCCTCGTAGTTCCAGAATCCGCCTAGCGTGGCCGCCACCTTGCCTGAGAGCATCGCGGGCACCAAGTTGAAGCCGACGTTTGCTTCCTGGACGGTGCTCAGGTCGACTCCCGCCGTGAGTAGTGCGGTATGAAGCTCAGCTGCCTGGTAGGCGATACCGGCGGTGCCCACCCGCTTACCCGCGAGGTCGGCGACGCTGTGCACGTGCGAGGGGGGGAGGGCGATGATGGAGGTGAGCGGGCGTTGCACCAGTGCTCCGATCGACACGAGCTTCAACCCCTGGTCGCGGGCGAGCAGGAGCTGGGGCTCATAGGAGATCGCCATGTCCACCTTCCCGGCCGCGAGTAGCTTCAGCGGTTCCTCGGATTCGCCCGGCACGATCGCACGCACATCGAGCCCGCCGCTCTTGAAGTAGCCGTCGTGGATAGCCGTGTACAGCGCCGCGTGGTCGGCGTTGGGGAACCAATCGAGCATCACCGTGAAGGGCTTGCTGCTCGACGCCGACATCGCGTCCTGCTTGGAGCCGCAGGCGGCGAGCGACACACCGGCGATCAGGGCGACGAGGACGAGGGCGTGGCGCGGGGAGGGGCGTCTGGGCAAGTTGGGTCTCCTCATGTGCGGTGGGTCCAGGGGGCGAGCTTTCGCTCGGCGATGGTCAGGGCGTAGAAGCAGGCGATCGCGAACACGAACAGCACCGCTGTGGCGGCGTACGCGCGCGGAGTTTGCAGTGCGGTTAGGTCAGAGGTGATCTCCCGTCCGAGGCCCGCATAGGGTCCGGAGCTGGGGGTGGAGGTCTCCGCGATGAAAGCCCCGATCACACCCACCGCAAGCGCGATCCGTGCACCGCTCAACGCCGCCGGGAGCGCCGCCGGGAGCTCGGCGAAACGGAAGGCCTGCCAACGCGAGGCGTCGAGCGTGCGCAGCAACTTGAGCTCATCGGGGTCGACCGCCGCGAGCCCGTCCACGGTTGTGACCACCACCGGGAAGAAGCAGATCAAGGCGATCACGAACAGCTTGGGGAAGATCCCAAAGCCCCACCAGAAGCACAGGGGGGCGGCGATCACTGCGATCGGCACGGCCTGGGAGCCCACGGTGTGGGGGTATACCGCTCGACGTACCGGTCCCCACAAGTGGATCGCCACAGCCATCGAGAAGCCCGCGATGAGGGCGAGGGACAGTCCGAGCACAACCTCCTTGGCGGTGATCTCGAAGTTTGACCACAACAGCCCCGCGTTGTCCCACAGTTCGGCGAACATCGCGTGCGGAGGGGGAAGCAGCAGGGAGTCCACACCGCGCGCGTCCACATAGATCTCCCACAGGCCCAGGAACGCGAGCGCGAGCAGCAACGGGGGCAGCAGGTGGGACAGGGGGCGCCTCACGTGGCTCTACTCCGGGCGAGCGTCTGGAGTGCCTGCTCGCGCAGCGCGATCACCTCGGGATCGGTGCGGGTGCGGGGTCGTGGCAGATCGACCACCAACTCCGCCAACACTCGCCCCGGACGGGGGGAGAGCACCGCGACGCGGTCGGCGAGCACGATCGCCTCCTCCACGTCGTGGGTCACGAGCACCACCGTGCGGGGCTCTCGCACAAGCGCCCCGGTGAGCCACTCCTGCATCTCCTGGCGTGTGATCGCGTCGAGCGCGCCGAAGGGCTCGTCCAGGCACAGCACGGGCTTGCCGGAGAGGAGCGTACGCAGGAACGCCACTCGCTGACGCATCCCTCCTGAGAGCTCATGTGGGTGGGCGCCCTCGAAGCCCTGCAGGCCGAGCTCCGCAAACATGTGACTTGCGCGCATACGAGCGCGGGCGCGCGAGTCACCCGCTATGCGCAAAGCCAACCCCGCGTTGTCGAGGGCGCAGAGCCACGGCAAGAGCAGGTCGCGTTGGGGCATCAACACGGCCGGTGCGCACTCCACTAGCCCCGAATCGGGGTGCTGCAACCCGCAGATGAGCTCCAACAGAGTGGTCTTCCCGCATCCGCTCGGCCCCACGACGGCGAGCACGGTGCCGGGCGATGCGCGCAGCGACACACCCGAGAGCGCCTCCACCGTCGCTCCGTTGCTATCGCGATAGGAGCGGCGCACGTCTTTGATGCTCACCGCGACATCTACGCCGGATGCCTGAAGTGCTTGGCGGTGGGGGGACTTCTCTCGAGTCTGCACTGCGCTCCCTCCGCGGGCATTACCCCACAGGTTCGAAGGGTCGGCGCCGGATCGTTTGCGCCATCTCAGCCGGCTTCCGCCAGCTCCCCTGTTGTCACGTCGATGCTAGCGCTCGAAGGTGATGAAGGAAGAGGTGGGTTTCTTGTAGCGTAGGTGCGACGTAGGCGCGACTGAAGGGAAGGTGGGGGTGTGGTCAGCGCGGGGCTGCGATGACCGGGCGGGTGAGCGCCTTGACGAAGTCCTCGAGCTGAGCTGTGGTCCAGCACTCGAACGCGGTGCAGTACTGCTCGTAGGCGGCGATAACGGAGTCGCCGTAGTTCCAGTAGAGACGTGGCTCGGGGTTCAGCCAGAACGTGCGCCCGGCGCGGGTGGCGACCTGGCCGAAGAGATCGGCGCGAGGGTCGCGGCCGTTGGTGCGGGCGTCGCCGAGCACGATGATGGTGGCGCGGGGGTTGAGATCGTCCTGGATGAGCTCGAGCAGCTCCGACCACACACGCCCGTAGTCGGTGTAGCCAGAGATATCCGCCACGCCCGCGTCGGAGGAGATGCGCTCTGACACAGCACGGAAGTCGCGCTCGTGCTCAAACACGTCGGTGACCTCCGATATGCGCTCGATGAACACGAACGAGCGCATCTTGCGAAACGAGTCGTGCAGAGCGTGGAGCACCGAGAGGAAGAACACCGATGCGGAGGTGACCGAGGTGGAGACATCGCACAGCACGTAGATCTCCGGGCGGCGGGGGCGGCGGGGGCGGTAGCGCAGCTCCACCGGGACGCCCCCGGTTTGCAGGGAGGCGCGCATCGTGCGGCGGATGTCCACATGGGCGTGGTGGCGGTGGCCGCGGTTTTGCTTGCCCTGCGTCGCCAGGCGCCGGCGTAGCTGGGCGACGACACGGTGCACCGCCGCGAGGTCGGCGAGCGGGCCGGAGGGGAGCGCGCGGTCCATCTCGCCGAGCGGGCGCGCAGGGGGGAGGCGCCCCGAGCGCTGTACCTGGGAGCGTTCGAGCTCGCGCCGCATTAGCGCCTCGAAGCGGCGGAGCGCGTCGCGGGGTACCCCGTCACGGCGGGGGTCATCGGGAGGCAGCTCGGGTTGGGGCTCGGCGCGCAGGCCCAGAGCGCGGCGAATGCGTTGCACGTCCACACCGATCACCCCCGACCCCTGCTCCTGCTGGCCAAATGTGGCGATGGCCATGCGCGCGAGGTCACGCATCGCTCCCTCCGCGCCTTCGCGCAGGGCGGTGGCGATCTGGCGGCGCAGCGCGTCGAGTTCGGTTTCTGAGAGCTCGCTCAGATCGGAGGCGGCGGTTTGGTCGCCTTCCTCGACGCCCTCACGCACCGAGGCGAGCTCGACTGCGCGGAAGAAGAAGCGGTCGAAAACCAGCTCGAAGATGCGGCGGTCGTCCTGGGACTTGGCGAGTGTGGCGGCGAGTGCCTCGCGGAAGTCCCCTTGAGAGGTCCAGGGGATCTCGCGCAGCACGGCGAAGGCGTCGAGCAGCTCGGACG
>JBOGYB010000072.1:0-6682 GCA_050696555.1 Solirubrobacteraceae bacterium
CAACGCTCAAGGCGATCGAGTGGCTCACCCCGATAGGACGAGGATCGCGCGCTGTGATCGTAGGGTCGGCGCGGTCTGGCAAGACGGAAACGTTGCGCCGCATCGCCAGTGCGCTCTTCGGCCGCGAGGGGATCGAGTTGACGCTTGTTCTGGCCGGAGTTCGACCCGAGGAGACGGCGGAGTGGAAGGTGGGGCCGGTGATGCCTTCGGCGGCACTCACGTTCGCTGCCTCACCAGACTCCCAGGGCCAGGCGGTCGAGGCGGCGGTAGATACCGCCAAGCGGATCGCCGCTCGCGGTGGCCACGCCGTGCTGCTGATCGACGGTCTCGACGGTATGCACCCTCACGCCGCACGTAAGGCGCTCGCTGCCGCACGCAACATCCTCGACGGGGGCTCGCTCACGATCCTCGCCACAGCCACAAAGCCGTTCGGTGGCGAGACCACGGTGATCGCTCTCGACGCGGTGCTCGCAGGTACCGGCAAGCTACCCGCGCTCGACCTCGTCCACAGCGGCACGCTCAAGCCGGAGCTCCTCGTCGGGGAGGATGGCGCTACCGAGATAGTCCGTGCACGCGCTGCCGCCGCCGAGGTATAGGCAAGAGACAAACCTCCGGTGTCATAAGGCCGCTGAGCTTCTCAGCGGCCTTTAGCGCCTGTAAGCGACGCGTCCCCAGGAAGGCTCGGGGGCGAGCTCGATCGGCTCGCCGCTGCGGTCATGTTGCAGGTAGACGAAGCTGCCCGTCTCCTCGACAAAGCAGAACGTCAGCTCTCCCTCGTTGACGCGCTGGTCGAGCCACGCGCTGCGGAACACGAGGCGGCGCAACCAGTGCACAAGCGAGCGCTCCGCCGGGCCGATGAGTTCAGGCCAGCATTCGTTGACATGCTCGCCCAGGGCAGAGGCGGGGTCCTGAATATCGCCGTTGACGGCGAGGTTCACGAGATCCTCCAGCTCGTCCTCGCCAAGGGGCCCACCGACAAAGCCAAGCTTGATGGCTGCCTGCTCGCAACGCTCTGAGAAATCGCGTTCGTTGAAGGTGAAGCGCAGGTCACCGTATTCGAGGACGAAATCCTCTCCGGAGTTGTAGTTGCCGCGACGTGTGGTGTCCATAAGCGTCGGGATCATATGTCGGCTTCCTGCTCGTCCGCCGTACTTGCACGCGATATTGCATTCAGGGGATGCGAACGATGGGGGGGTCCACTGGATCGAGCGAAGGTCGCGTCTCGTTCTGGCACCCCCTCCGGCTTCGCAAGGACGGCGCCTCTCTATACGCTCCGGGTAGATGGCACGCCTCACCGAGCACGGACTGCGCAGATCGGTCGGGGTATCCGGCCTGTTCGCCACTGCCTACGGCAACGTGGGCTCCTCGATCTACTACGCGCTTGGGCTCGTGGCTTCCTTTGCGCTGGGGCTCACCCCGATCGTCTTTGTGATCGCGGGCTTCATCTTCTACCTGACCGCCGCTACCTACGCGGAGGCCACCACGATGTTCCCGGAGGCTGGCGGGTCGTCCAGTTTCGCGCGTCATGCCTTCAACGAGTTCTGGTCGTTCTTCGCGGCGTGGGGGCAGATGCTCAACTACGTCATAACGATCGCGATCTCGGCGTTCTTCGTACCGCACTACATCGGCGGGCTCTTCTGGGGCCCGCTGCGCCATTCGCCGGGGGACATCGTGTTTGGCATCCTCGTGGTTGCTGTGCTGGCGATCGTGAATGTGTTCGGCGTCAACGAGGCGGCTCGGCTGAACATATTTCTCGCTATCGCCGACTTCGGCACCCAGCTGCTGCTAGTCGTGCTCGGCATCGTGCTGGTGCTCTCGCCCGACACCCTGTCGGGCAACGTGCATTGGGGGATCGCTCCAACTTGGAGGAACTTCATCGTCGCTATCCCTGTGGCGATGATCGCCTATACCGGCATCGAGACGATCTCAAATATGGCCGAGGAGGCCAAGGACGAGGCGAGAACCGTGCCTCGCGCTATCAACCGCGTGGTGATCGCGGTATTCGCGATCTACGCGCTGCTGCCTTCGGTTGCCCTCTCGGCGCTCCCGGTCACGTGTAGCCACGGCAAGTGCTCGACGCTGCTCGGAGTGAGCGAGGAAAAGGGGGGGTTCGCTGGGGATCCTGTGCTCGGCATCGTCAAGCACCTTCACCTCGGCCCGCTCCAGCACGCGGGTGAAATCTATGTGGGACTGCTTGCCGCCACGATCCTGCTCATCGCGACGAACGCCGGCATCATCGGCGTTTCGCGGCTCGTGTACTCGATGGGCATTCACCGTCAGCTACCCGATCGCCTGCGCCAGTTGCACGTGCGCTTTCGCACCCCTTGGGTTGGGATCGTGTTGTTCTCAGCATTCGCCTGCCTGGCGATGATCCCCGGCAAGGCGGAATTCCTAGGGAACATCTACGCGTTCGGGGCGATGCTCTCGTTCACTATGGCCCACCTCTCGGTGATCGCGCTGCGTCTGAAGGACCCTGATCGCGAGCGTCCCTACCGTGGGCCGGGAACGCTGCGTGTGGCTGGACGCGAGCTGCCGCTGTTCGCGGTGGCGGGAGTGGTGGGCACGGGCTTGGCGTTCGCCACCGTTACGGTGCTCCACCTGGAGGTGGCGCTCGTGGGCGTTGCCTGGTTGATGATCGGGATCATCGTCTATGTCGTCTACCGCCGCAATCAGGGGCTGGACCTACGCAGTACCGAACGTGTCGCCAGCCCCGAGCGCCCGGCCGACTTCCAGGCGCTCGGCTACCGCACCGCGCTCGTGCCGATCTTCGGCGGGGACGTCAGCGCGAGCGCGCTCACCAGCGCCGCCAAGCTGATCGGCGAAGATGGACTGGTGTATGCAGTGTTCGTGCTCCCGGTGCCCAGCCAACTCTCTTTGGAGTCGGGGTTGGAGGGGGAGGAGGCGGAAGGTCGTGCGGCGCTCGAGAGCGCGCGCATCAAGGCACGCCGCTCGAACATCAAGATCCGCACCGGCTTGATCCGCACGCGTAACCCTGGCGCTGCGCTTGTGGAGGAGGCCAAGCGGGTGGGCTCGGACGTGATCTATTGGTCGACGATCCATGCCCCGGTGGGGGAGCAGCGGATCGGGCCGACAGCTGCTTACCTGCTCAGCAAGCGCCCCTGCCGCGTCATCATCGAGACCGAGAACCGCCCTGCCCGCCCCCGTGAGGGGACCGGCAAGGCCCCGCTCAGCAGCACGCCGGCCTGAGCGTCAGGCCAGTCCGAGCACCAGCCGGAAGTGCTGCACACCCGCCTGGCTCGTGGCGCCCGCGGTGAGTGTGCCGAGCGACTTGATGTAGGGGAGGATGCTCGTGAGGGATTGGCTCTGAGCGAGTCCCACGCCTTCGAGGAAACCGAGCAGGGTCGGGAATTCGACTATCAAGCTCGGTTCGATCCCGCCGCCGAGGGTGGAGGCCGCCGATGTGTAGGCGGGGGACGTGGAGAGCGTGCTCGACGGCGTGAGTGCCCCCTGCACCGACTGCTGCCCGAGCCCGAGGATGAACTTGCCACCACCGTCGGCAATGAAGATCA
The DNA here is from genome assembly GCA_050696555.1 of Solirubrobacteraceae bacterium. Classification (GTDB taxonomy): domain Bacteria; phylum Actinomycetota; class Thermoleophilia; order Solirubrobacterales; family Solirubrobacteraceae; genus Palsa-744. The sequence goes on from JBOGYB010000072.1 coordinate 3,531, forward strand.
CTGCGGGGAAGCCCTGCAGCTTCACGCTCACCGCCGCGTCGGTCCCCGGGATCGACGCGTGGCTCACCACTGCCCCGGCGCCCTGCATCAGCTTGGCGAGCTTACCCACGGCTTCGCGCGAGGCGGCCGGTTCCTTGGAGGCGATCACGAGACCGGCCTGCAGATTGAACAGCCCGCTACCGCTTATAAACATCCCGCCCGCGCCGGCCCATGAACCGAAGTCTTGCTGCAGTTTCGCCTTGGGAGAGTCAAGCGCTGTAAACATCTTTTCGATGCTCGGACCGCCGAAGGAGGAGAACACGGTTGCAGAGCCAAGCGAGGCGACGCCTTGAAGCAGCGCAAGCGCGCGATGAAGGTTTGTCCCGGTATCACCGACCCCAGCTGCGAGCCAGGAGGTCCCTGGCAGTGCGCCGAGTGCCTGTGCGCCTTCTGCTCCGAACAGCGGCGTGGTTTCACTCGTTGAGTGCACCCCACCCTGTATCGAGATCGAGTTGGCAGTGGGAGTGACTGACAGCGAGGCCCACTGCGCATCGGCAAACAGCTGCCCGAGCAGTGCTACGCCCTGTCCGGCGGCGCCGGTCGAGCCTCGCACAGCCTTGGTGAGTGCTTCGGGCTTGGCATAGATGCTTGCGATCGTGTCCTTCGGCGGTGCCGTGTAGCCGGAGGCGGTGGTTATCGCGGCACCACCCAGCGAGGTGTCGATCACGCTCTTGATGCCGGACTCGCTGCCTATCACGGCGAAGTCCTTGACGACCCCCTCGGCAGCCCCACTCGTCGACACTTCGTAGCTGACACCGCGGTAGCTCGTGGGATGTGCTCCCAGTTCATGCGCCCGGTGCTGTAGGAACGTGCGCGCGCTTCCCACATCGTCCGTGTCCAGCACTATCGCTCCCTGAGCACCTTTGCCGAAGCCCGCGGCGCCGAGGGTGGAGGAGATCGAGCTGGTGAGTCCTCCTTCGAGTAGGCCCTGCGCGGAGCTCCCGCTTTGAGGCAACGAGCCCGTGTTCAGCGAAGTGACGAACACACCGGCCTCATCGCCCACCCATGACTCGATGTCCTGCTTGAACTGGAGTTGCTTGCCTTCGCTCGAGAGCAGCGCCTGGGTCAGGCTGCCATACGGTTCAGCGAGGTGAGTGAGCTTCTTCGCGGCCACTTCCGCGTTGCCTTTGCTGCCGCCGTTCGGCTTGATCGCAAAGCTCGCGTACAGGGGTGCCGTGACCGGCACCACCGTCGCCGGGTCGGCCTTACCCGAGCCCGACGACCCGCACCCCGCAAACGCCACCAATGCCGCAAGCGGCGCAGCGCCAAGCGCCCTCCAGACCCCCAATCTCATGACAGGAACGTTACACGCGTGCGGCTTGCACGTACGCATGCAAGCGTCGGCCGGTGTGTGGGAGACGTCTCCCACCGCCAAAAAACCCCTTTGAGCAGGGATTTTTGTCTGTTCCAAGGTTCCTAGGAATGGATTGTGGGAGAAAATGTGCAATTAGGGTTGCGTTGTGGGGGAAAGTGGGGTAACTTCGCCGTAGCGAGCCGTGGTGGAGGAGCTCCTCCCACTCCTCCACCGCGGCTCGAACTCCAGATTGGAGCCTCCCAATGGCCTTCCGCGGCACCTTCGACCACACGCTCGACGCGAAGAACCGGCTTACCGTCCCGGCTCGCTACCGGGCGACGCTGTCCGAGGGAGTGGTGCTGGCGATGCCCGTCGACCTCAAGCCCTACGTGGGCGTGTGGCGACCGGAGGACTACGAGCGCTACACCGAGCGCTCGCTTGCCGAGCTCCCGCCGCTCTCCTCACGCCTCACCGAGCTCGAGCGCTTCTTCTACGGGAGCTCCCACGACTCCGACCTCGACGCCGCGGGGCGGATCATGGTGCCGGGCTTCCTTGGTGAGCACGCGAAGCTGAGCAAGGAGGTCGTGGTCGTCGGCGCCGGTGACCGCCTGGAGCTGTGGGACCGGAGCGCCTGGAATGAACACCGACCGGCGCTGCTCGGCAGCGTCGCCGAGATCACGGCTCGCGTTGACCATCCTGCTTGACATGACCTCAACTCACATCCCGGTGCTCGCCGAGGAGCTGCTCGAGCTGCTCGACCCACAGCCCGGTCAAGTCGCGATCGATTGCACCTTCGGGGGTGGGGGACACGCGCGCATGGTTGCCGAGCGACTTGGCCCGCAGGGGACGCTCGTCGCGATAGACCGCGACCCGCTTGCCGAGGAGCGCTTCATGGAGTTGGCGGATGAGGTCTCGTGCTCCATGCGCTTCATCCGTGGCGCCTACGCCGAGGCGCTGGGAATGCTCTCCGAAGAGGGACTGCACGCCGACATCGTCTATTTCGACCTGGGGATGTCCTCGATGCAGATCGACACGCGGGAGCGCGGTTTCTCCTACTCCTACGACGCCCCCCTCGACATGCGCATGGACCCGCGCCAGGAGCTCACGGCGAGTGAGATCGTGAACACCTGGGAGGACCGCCGTCTCGCCGCGATCTTCCGTGAGCTCGGCGAGGAGCGTCACGCATCGCAGATCGCCCGCGCCATCTCCAGGCACCGCTCGCAAGCACCGATCGAGACGACGCTCGCGCTGGTGGAGGTCATCAATTCCGCGATCCCCACACCGGCGCGCTTCGCCGCCGGGCATCCGGCCAAGCGTGTCTTCCAGGCGCTGCGGATCGCGGTTAACGATGAGCTGGAGCAGCTCGACGCCGCGCTGCCGCTTGCATGGGAGCTCTTGCGCGAGGGGGGTGTGCTCGCGGGGATCTCCTTCCAGTCGTTGGAGGATCGGCGCGTAAAGCAGTTCCTCGTGGAGCGCTCCACCGGTTGCATCTGCCCGCCTGACCTTCCGGTGTGCGGCTGCGGGCGCGAGCCCGAAGCGGCTCTGCTCACACGCGGGGCGGTCATGCCCACCGCACAGGAGACCGCGCGCAACCCGCGTGCCGCCTCGGCACGCCTGCGCGCCGCCACAAAGCTTGCCATCGGTCCCACGAGCGCAGGAGGTCAAGCATGACCCCACCCGCCACAGCCGCCGCCGCCTCGTCTCGCCTCGCGCCGGGCTCGCGCCGCCGAACCCAGGCCCGTCCACGGCGGGTGTCCGGTCCAGCCCCATCCGCGCGCGCGGCCACCGCGGCCGCCGTCGCGATCCCCGCGCCCGGAGT
>JBOGYB010000073.1:0-6676 GCA_050696555.1 Solirubrobacteraceae bacterium
GTTCTGGAGGATCACCTCCTGGATGTGACCGTGCTCGGCGTGCAGTGCCGCAAGCGCCTCCAACGAGGCTGTGCGCTCCTCAACCGTCTCCCCGATGCCGACGAGGATGCCGCTCGTGAAGGGGATGCGCAGCTCGCCGGCCATACGGATCGTCTCCAGGCGACGGGTGGGGTGCTTGGTGGGGGAGCCGGCGTGAACGGTTTGCATCAAGCGCTCGGAGGCCGACTCCAGCATCAGGCCCTGCGAGGCGGTGACCTCGCGCAAACGCGACAGGTCCTCACGTGAGAGCACACCGAGGTTGGTGTGCGGAAGGAGCCCGCGCTCGAGCGCGCGTTCGCACACCCAGACGACATAGCCGGTGAAGTCCTCGTGCCCGTAGGAGGCGAGGCGTGCACGCACCTCGGGGTTCACCTCAGGGCGCTCTCCGGTGAGCACGAGCAACTCCTTGACCTGCCTGCGTGCGGCCCCGTCGAGGATCTCGAGGACCTCCTCGGGGGTATATAGATGGGCCTTGTGGGTGGCGAACGCGCAGTACTTGCAGTAGCAGCGACACGTGCGTGAGAGCGACAGCGTGAGGTTGCGCGAGAAGGTGACCCGGCGGCGCATCGCTTGAGTGTATGCACTGCAAACGGGTGACTCGCGCGCGCGTGCGGAGTCAGGCTTTCTCCGCGCACGCACGCGAGTCACCCAAGTCCGCGATACCCCAACATCACCAAGAGGGAACCCACGCCCAATCCGTCCGGGGCAAGCCGTAGCTTTCTGGTCATGTCCGAAGATACTGTGCGTCGCGCCGTGGCCGAGATGGTCGGCGCCTTCACTCTCACTTTCATCGGCGTAGGCGCGGCGGCCGCCGTCGGCGTCATCTCAGACAGCTCGCTCATCGGCGTGGCGATCGCCAACGGGTTGGCGATCGGCGTGATGGTCAGCGCGCTCGGATTCATCTCGGGCGGCCACTTCAACCCGGCGGTGACATTCGGCTTCCTGCTCACCCGTCGCATCAAGCCGGCGCTCGCGGTGGTCTACTGGATCGCGCAGTTCGCCGGCGCGGCGCTCGCCGCCCTGTTCGTAAGGCAACTGCTGCCCCGCGCTACCACCGAAGCCGTAAGCCTCGGCGTGCCCGCGCTCGGTCATGGCGTGAACGCGAGCTCGGGTTTCCTGCTCGAGGCGATCCTCACCTTCTTCCTCGTGCTCGTGATCTTCGGCGTGGCCGTCGACAAGCGAGGCCCCTCGGGGTCGATCGCGGGACTTGCGATCGGCCTCACGATCGCGATCGACGTGCTCTTCGGCGGACCGTTCACCGGAGCCGCTATGAACCCGTCGCGTGCATTTGGGCCGCAGTTGGTAGGCGATCACTGGGCAAACGGCTGGGTGTGGTACGCGGGGCCGCTCCTCGGAGGCGCAGTGGCGGCGTTGCTGTACCACTACCTCTTCCTGGGCAAATCCGAGTCCGAAGCGGCCGCAAGCAAATAGCCCGGGGCCCTTGGGGCGGCGAGCACGCCGTTGCAGGGCACGGAGACACATGACCCCGGCTAGCCTCTATCTGGCCCGTCACGGCCAGACCGCCTACAACCTCGAGCGCCGCTTCCAGGGCCACCTGCCGGTGCCGTTGGACGAGACCGGCTTGGAGCAAGCCGCCGACCTTGCCGAGCGCGCAAGCGGGCATGAGTTCGCGGCGCTGTGGTGCAGCCCGCTGCTGAGAGCCCGCGAAACCGCGGACATTGTGGCTGCGCGCCTGGGATTGCAGCCGCGCGAGGACGTGCGTTTGATGGAGACCGACGCGGGCGACTGGACCGACCGACTGTTCGTGGACGTGCAGGCCGAAGACCCGGACGGCTTCGCGGGCTTCATCGAAGGCCGCCCAGGCTTCGTGTTCCCCGGCGGGGAGTCGTTCGCCCAGCAGGGAGTACGGGTTGCGGCGGCGCTTAAAGACATCGAGCAGGGCGAGCTTCCGGCCCTCGTGGTGTGCCACGGCGTGGTGATCCGCATCGCGCTCTACCAGCGCGCCGGCCACAGGGTGGCGCTTGCCGAGCGAGTGCCCAACGCCGCGCTCGTGCCGCTCGACCCAGTCGAGGCCGAGCATGCGGAACTGGGCGGCAGTGAGGCGCTACCGCCGAGTTGAGCGCCCGTCGGCCCGGCGTCCTATTTGTGTTTCGTTGTGCTGTGGGGATGTCCGTGTCGCGCTCTTTGCTTCTTCTTGGTCTTGGGGCAGCCGGTGATGGTGATCTTTGTGGTTTGTTTGAGGATGGCGCCGTTTTGGCCGTGGATCGTGGTCGGCATGTTCAGGGGCAGGCTGCAGAGGCTGTTTTTGGCGGTGGTGGGGATGTTGGTGCCGAGGATCGAGTGGGGTCCTTGTGGGAGGATCGTTTCGAAGGTGGAGATGGGGGCGTCGGGGACGGTTTCGAAGCGGCTGTAGGTGACGCCTTTCTTGATGAGGGTGTGGCCGGTCAGTTCGATCCGCACCCCTTCGCCCTGTAGCACGAACACGACGTCGGGGAACCCGGCGCCACCATGGGAGACGAGATAGGCGGGACCGGTGAGCGGGACGCTCAAGAGCGGGGAGATGGCTCGGGCGACCCCGATGTTCGAGCCTTGCGGACAGGCGGCGGGGTTGGTGGTGAACTGTGCTTGTGTGCATGCCTGCTGCAGCGTCGAGTTACGCGACGGGAGCTGTTTGGGGAGGGTGAGGTCGACCTTGCCGATGTTCGCCTGGCCCGCCGCCGAGGTGACCTTCACGGTCAGACTCGCCCCACCAGTCCTGCTGGTATGCGCCCTGGTGGACGCCGTCAGGCGGGGTTTGAAGGGAAGGCTGCGACACCCTCTGGCCTGGAAGGGGCTGGACACGGAAGCCTTGGCCCCCTGGGTGGAGGCAACGGTGCCCGTGATCCTCATCGGGACGCAGTCCGTCGGGTTCAGCGTGAAATCGGGCGCGTCGAGCGTCACGTTGACCATCCGGATACGCAACGGCACACCATCGATCATCCGCGGCAGCTCCCCCGACACCGCGGTGACCTGGGTGGTGGCGGGGTCGATATAGAGGGCGGCGCGCACGATCACGTTCCCGAGATCAAACGGTCCCGCGACCGCAGGAACCACGACGGAAAGACCGAACGGCGCGCCCTGATAGGGACCGGTCAAAAACACCTGGCCAGTCTGATAGAAAGGTTGCGGGCCGGAGCCAATCGCGACAGTCGTCGAACCGACACGACTCGAGACCGGACAACCACCCTGGGAGGCCTGCAGTTCCGGACAGCGCGCGACATGCGAAACAGCCGCCAACACACCCGGCGGGAGCGTCGTCGAGAGCGAAGCTATGTCCTGTTCGCGGTCTTCGCGCTTGAGCGTCAACGTGAACGGCGAATAGGCACCCGCCAACGGCACGACGGTACCCGCCACGAGCGTCGGAGCGAACGGCAAGCCCGCCGGGCAGGAACCTCCGTGCCCGTCCCAATCCACGGTAAACGAGCTGGAGTTCAACGAATCCGGCGTCCCCGGAGCGCTCCACGGCGTCACATCGCTCGCGCTCGTCGCGGTCCCACAAGTTTGCGGGTTAGCAAGCGGCGCACGCGGACCATTCGTGGTTTCCACAACCAGATCGCTGACCGGGAACTCTGGCGTGTCATCAAACACCGTCGTCACACGCCCCGTGCTCGGATCGACCAGCGCCTTACCCTCAAGCTTGATGATCACACCCCTGTGTGGCGCTTCCAGTTCCAAGTACAGGCCGAACAGGTTCCCGTCCTTTGCGTCCTGCTCAGAGCAATCGCTCTTACCTGACCAACCGCAACCAGGTTGCGCCGCGAACATATGACCAGTCAGTTCTTCGCTGAGTTCCGGGCTCCTCGCCCGCACAGTCGCCACCTGCGAAGACGCCGGACAATGACCCGCCACCGGACGCGGCAAACCATCAGGACCAAGCGCTTCAGATTCCGCGTCTTCGATATTGATCCCATCCGGCCCCATCGCCTGACACGCCGACAACCCATTAGCACCCGCAGGCGACAACGACGTGCCCTCAGGCAACGCCACCCGCACCGTCCTATACGGCGGAGTACCAAGACCAGTGAAATTGTTCGGCGCCTGCGGCACACCAACATCCACCGTATAACCCGACGGCTCATCCGCCTGACTACTCGACGGCTGGGAACTGAACACGGTCGAGAACTGCAATAGACCACACCCTTCGATCGCAGGATAAGCCTGTGTGGACTGCGCGATCATTGGTTCGGGGTGCTCCCAAGAGTTGATTTCTAGCGTGTCGTCAAGCGGCTGGCTGGAGCATCCGCTCGGGTTGCTCAAGAAAGCGCCCCGGTCATACTCGCCGGCGTCTTGGATGTCGCCCTTGACGCTCTCGATGAGACCAATGAGCAGGGCTATCTGCGGCACGCCGGGCGTGGCGACGCGCAGCATGTAGGTGTGGTCGCGGCGCACGACGTTCACATACTGGACGATCTTTATGTGGTCAGTTGAGAATGCGAACTCAGCCGCGTAACCGTTCTCGGGTTGCACGTTGAAAAGAGGACCCACGTGCGAGACATCCGAACCGTTCGCAAATACATTGTTCAAGATCATTGCCAGGATCGAGCCGATCCTGCTCGCCGGAGGACAGCCAGAGAGCTCATTGATCGTTTCGACGACCGCCTCGGGGCACAGGTCTGACACGGTGGGGTTCCCAAGCATGCCTAGCGGCAGATAGAACACGAGATCCTTGATCGGCTCGACGGGCTGCTGCGGTTCACCCGAAGCTTCCGCGAACACGTTGTCAAACAGCATCGTGTTTGTGAAGAGGCTCGGATGTCCGGCCGCCTGCACGGCTGCTTCGCCGGCGGGCCCTGTCACGCTGGAGCGCAGGAGCGCCACGCCAGCGGGCGCGTGTTCGGCGCCAATGCTCGTGCGCGCCTGATCGCTGGACGCCGCGGCAGCGCCACCGCCGGACACGCTGACGACACTGCTCACTGAGCCGGTACCCGTAGCTTCAAGCATCGCGTGGAGCACGACAATTCCCCCGGGGACGACCGTTTGCGAAGACGTGCACACCAGTTCGCCGGCTTCGGTGACACATGCCGTTTCCGCTTCCGGTTCGATACTAGATTTGGTCACGGTAAAGCGGGGAGGAATGCTCATGCGCACGGTGAAGCTGCCTTCGCTGAGTGCCCCGCCGACGTTCTCGACGATTGCGTAGTAGCTGGCGATCCGGTTGACGGCGGGAACGAATACAGTCGGCGAAGCCACAGCGGTCACCTGCCAGGCGGGTGTGGCGGGCGCAGCACGCGCCACACCACAGTTCACACCCGCACCCGTCAACGCGACGCTCGCCGCCGACACTCCAATACACATCTTTAGTACGCGAAGGCTCACCTTGATCCGCCGCATCACTTCGCCCTCCCGTTCGCGCGATCAGCTGTGCCGGCCGAAAGGCCGTAGCGCCTGTGCGCGCTCCTTTCGCATGCTCTGCGCTTACGCTTGTTGGGCAGCCGTCTACACCTTTGCAACGCCTGTGCGCGTCTCTGCGCCCGCGACAGCGACTTCACGCGGCGGCTCGACGCCGGGACAGGCGCGAGGTTGTCGGCACCGGTGAAGCTAACGCTCGCCGGCACCGCGAGCGACGCTACAGAACCCGGGGAGCCCAGACAACCTTCGCCCTGACAGTCAGGCGCGGCCGGACTCGCCGGAAACCCGCCGTTCAGGCGCGCATCGTAAACGTCAAGCTGCCCGCCATCGACATCGCCGGGGACCAGCGGATCGAAGGTGGCGAACATTATGTCCGAGCCGGAGGGGCTGATCGCCTGCACTTCAGCGCCGCATGTTTCGCTGTTCAGTTGAGTGTCGTGTCCGTCGGAGATCAGGTGAACACCGCCTTCGGCGATCGCGCCGGCACTGTGATACTCGTACACCGACAAGCACGGCCCTTCTTCGAGCGATTCCGATTCAGCGGAGGTAGCGAGCGGGCTCAGGCGGCCGCCGGTTTCAAACACCACCGTCCTTCCGTCCGCCGAGATATGCGACCGATCGGCACGCGATTTGAAGTCAGTGCCTCCGAGCTGACCGCCAAATTTTTTCGTTATGGAGAGCGGAACCCCTACGCGCACCGAGTTACCGTCTTCGTTGTAGCCGCCTTCGCCCTTGGTGAGCCGTACCAGTTCACCTGTGTCGGCGTCGTACTCGAACAACTGCCTGATCGAAGCGGTGTCATCAGGCGTGACACGGCTTTGAGTGCTCTCAAATACGAGATACTGACCATGTTCACCACCGACTTCAGCGGTACGACGTGAAAAGAGCTTGAACCAGTCGCGTGAGTCGTTCCCGCTCAGCGTCGCGATGAAAGCCATCGCCTTCGTGGCGGTGTTATACGCATACAGGTTGAACCCTCCGCTCACCGGAGACGTGCCGAACTCGTTCGCGCTCGCGGACCCAATCGCATTACGTGAGACGAAATAGACGTAGGAGGCATCCTCGCCAATCTCGACCAAACCGCTCACTTCACCAGCCGCGATCAGACCCAAGTGCGGCACCGAGTCAAAGTTATATTCGTACAAGTTGCACCCACCTGTCCCCGCTTCGATCCCAGCGCACCCCGATCCGGTGGTAGCGGCTTCTTCCCCGCTCGCTGTACCATCGACGGCATCGTTAGTGAGCTTCTGAGTACTCGTAAAGAAGGCGCGCCTCCCGTCTTCTGAGG
>JBOGYB010000074.1:0-6614 GCA_050696555.1 Solirubrobacteraceae bacterium
GTCGGCCGGGCCGGCACATGTGCCGGCCGGGTCAATAGGATTCGCGCGTGCTCCCAGCCGTCGCCTTCTTCGAAGTCGTGCTCGCCGTGCACATCATGGCCGTGGTGGTGGCCTTCGGCGCGACGTTTGCCTACCCCGTGCTACTGGGGGTCATCAGCAAGAGCGACTCCCGTGCCCTGCCGGCGCTCTACAGAGCCCTCCACGCGATCAGCATCAGGGTCATCGGCCCAGGACTTGCGGTGGTGGTGATCTGCGGCCTGTATCTCGCCAACAAGCTCGATGTGTGGAGCGAGTTCTTCGTCCAATGGGGCATCGGCGTGGCGATCGTGATCGGAGCGGTGGAGGGCATGTTCCTGAGCCGCAACGAGAAGCGTCTCGTGGAGGTGGCAGACCGCGACCTCGCCGCCGGCGGCGACGGCCCATTCATGCCGAGCACCGAGCATGATGGGCTCGTGCGCAAGATCGGCGCGATGGGCGCTTTGATGGACCTGCTCGTGCTGCTAACAATTCTCTTCATGGTGCTCAAAACCTAAGAGCGCTGTACCCCGGATCGCATGAGCCAGGGGCCACAGAGTTTCGTTATGAGCGCAACCCGGATGCCTCACCTAGACTTGCGAGCTCATGGACCCCACTACGAGCTACGAACAAGTACTGCCGTCCGACGTACTCAAGCGCTACGACTTCTGCGAGGTTCGCGAGGCGGCCGTCGTCCTGAACGGCACCAATCCCGCGGAGTTCGCCGACCTCGTCGACGTGCTGGCGAACTTCCGGCTGACTCGTACGGACATCGTCACAGCCGGAGGTAACGAGGGGCTCATAGCAAAGCGACTGAACGAGGAGTTCCGCAGACGTGGCTGGCGGGAGGGACGCCACGACCAGACTGTCGTCTCAAAGCTGTCCCTCATGCCCTACAAGGCAGCCGGCGAGACAGTGCCTGACGTCATAGAGAGCGAGGTCGAGAACGACGGCGTCTACAAGGTAGACAACCTGAAGAATGGCATCGCGCTTGATGTGGAGTGGAACGCCAAGGACGGGAACCTGGATCGTGACCTCGGTGCGTACTCGGCGCTCTATGACCTGGGAATCATCCGAGGCGGGGTGCTCATCACCCGCTCACACGAGGACCTGCGCGCGTTGGGTACAGAGTTGGGCCGCCCTGGCTTTGTCAAAACTACGACCACGACCAATCTGGACAAGCTTGTACCGCGCATGACCCGAGGGTCGGCAGGTGGCTGCCCAGTACTGGCTATCGCCATAACTGCCCGTTGCTTCAAGCGGTAGGCAGACTGTAGCCTGAAGCCCTGAACCAGGCTGTCTACCTAGCTCTACTTACCTGCCAAGTAACCCTTGCCACCGGCGGCTGCCGATCGCCAATTCACGCGTGCGGGGAGAGTGTCGTCTTCGACAACCTCATTGCCCCACGCCACCCAACCATCGCGTTTCTCACGCGCGAACAACTCCAATCTAGGACCAGGTGAACAAGCCTCGACGATCTCGTGCAACGCATCAGGCTTTCGGCTGTGCTCGCGCTTGCGCTCGGAGATCAGATTCACCTGGCGACGCCCCGGCGCAAGCGTGCGATTGTCCTTACCACGTATTCCGAAAAGGACAAGCTCCGTCACATTGCGGAAGTAAAAACCCACCCCACGCCCGTCAGGTCCCCCATCCTTGCGTGTCTTGTACCACACTATATTCGTCTTGTAGGCGAACCCCCACGCCTCCATTACCTGTAGACCCTCCGGCAACAGCGCGTTGGGAACCCACAGGTACAGATGACACCGATCGTCGCAAACACGTTGAACCGGCAATCCCTTGATCTCATCCAGCGTCATGGTCGGGTAGCGAGCCAAGCGCAGATGCTCAGGAGCCACCTTGCCCGTTCGGTTCTGAAACCGCCACGGGGGATCGACCAACACCGTGCGAAACGGGTCGTGACCCTTCAACGTATTCATAAGCGAGCGGTTTGCCAGTTCGTTCATGTGCTTTGCGCTGTCGTTGTTTCGATCGTCCAAGGTTGCCGAGCGGCAATCACCATAGGTGGCGGTCCGGCGGCACAGTCATCGAGGCAAGCAGGGAGTTTGGACTCGCCGGTAGCGATCGGGACGGTACTCTGGCTTGCATGAGCAACGACAACGGCTATCGCCTTGCGGTCGTAGGCGCAACGGGACAGGTGGGCACTTTGATGCTCCAGCTCCTGCGCGAACGCGAGTTCCCAGCGCGAGAGATCGTGCCGTTTGCATCCGAGCGCTCCACCGGCCGGGAGATCGAGGGAGTCGGGACGGTCCAACCGCTCACCGAGGAGACCATCCAAGGCTTCGACCTCGCGCTGTTCTCCGCGGGCGGATCGACCTCCGGTGAGTGGGCTCCCCGCTTTGCCCACGCAGGCGCGGTGGTGGTGGACAACAGCTCGAAGTGGCGCATGAGCGAGGACGTGCCGCTCGTCGTGGCCGAGGTGAACCCGGAGGCTTTGACCACCCACAACGGGATCGTGGCCAACCCCAACTGCTCCACAATGCAGATGGTGGTGGCACTCAAGCCCATCCACGACGCCGCGGGGATCGAGCGGCTTGTGATCTCCACCTACCAAGCCGTGTCAGGCACCGGCAAGAGGGCGGTGGACGAGTTGCTCGACCAGTCCCACGCCCTGTTGCACGGCTCGGAGATCGAGCCACCTCAGTTCTACGCTCACCAGATCGCCTTCAACGCGCTACCCCACGCCGGCTCGTTCGCCCCCGGCGACGACCACACCGACGAGGAGCGCAAGCTCATCAACGAGACCCGCAAGATCCTCGGCGACCCCTCGATCCGCGTGAGCGCCACGTGCGTGCGGGTGCCAGTGGTGAACGGCCACTCCGAGGCCGTCAATGTTCAGACCCGCGAAGACCTCTCCCCCGAGCGCGCTCGCGATCTGCTGCGCGCCGCACCCGGCATCACCGTCGCCGACGACCCGGCTGCCGCCCTGTACCCACTGGCGACGAACGTCACCGGCCATGACGACGTGTTCGTCGGGCGCATCCGCCGCGACCCCGGCCACGAGCGCGCGCTCGATATGTGGATCGTCGCCGACAACCTGCGCAAGGGGGCGGCCACTAATGCAGTGCAGCTTGCGGAGCTACTCGACAAGCAGGGCCTTCTCCAGCCGCGCGGGACCACCGCCAGCGCGGCGTAGAGCCGTTGGCTGATCACGACACAACGGCAGTACACAAGGGGGCAGCTGGCTTCGTGCGGCGCTTTGAAGAGTTCTGGAGCGCACCGACCCCCGAGCGCCTGGACATTGTGTTGGCTGCGGACGTCCGCCTCTCCGCGCCAATGGTGCCCACAACCCAAGGCCTCGAGGACGGCAGGCGCGCGTTCGCCAACCTATTCGAGCTGATCCACGACATAACCATTGACGTCCACCGCTGGGGAGCAACCGCAGACGGCGTGCTGATCGAGTTCACGGTTCGCGGCACTTCGGCTGGGATGCCAGTCTCCTGGGAGTCCGTGGACCGCTTCGTCCTAGGCGATGACGGTCTCGCCACCGAGCGCTTTACCTACTTCGATTCGCTCCCGCTCGTGTTCAGCTTGGCGCGGCGCCCAACCGTCTGGCCTGCCTTCGTCCGCAGCCGGCTCAAGCGGCGAAGCTGACGTGGCGCGGCGCTGGCTGCCTGGCGGCTTCGAGCTGGACGACGACCGCGAGCGGATCGACGTCGACGCCGTTCACGCCTTCATAGCCAGCGAGTCCTACTGGGGACGTGGTCGCCCTCGCGAACTGGTCGAGCGGGCGATCGCCGGCTCAGCCCGCGTGGTCGGCCTCTACCTCGAAGGTCGGCAGACCGGATTCGGGCGCGCAATCACTGACGGGGCGATCCTGGCGTATCTCTCAGACGTCTACGTACTCGAGCCCCATCGCGGTCGCGGGCTCGGTCTGGAGCTGATTCGCGAGATCGTAGACAACGGCCCCTATCACGAGCTCACTTGGCTACTTCACTCAGCAGACGCTCAGGGCGTATACGAGAAGCTCGGCTTCAAGCCGCCCTCCATCTACCCGCTGATGGAGCGGACGCGTAAGAAGGTAGCCGGCGAAGCGCCCTACATGCCCGGTGCCTGAAGGACTCTCGCTCCCTCACTCGAACCAGGGAGCGATGAGTGTCTCGACAGAGGTGCAGCGCACACTTGTGAAGTCACCGCCCGAGCTGTGGGCGGAGTTGAGCAGCCCCGAGGCGCTCGCCCGCCACCTCGGCGAGTTCGGCGATATCAAGATCACCTCAGTCGAGCCTGAGACGAAGGTCGAGTGGGAGGCCGGGACCGCCAGTGGTGTCGTGCACTTGAAACAGTCGGGCTGGGGCACAAAGGTGACGCTGTCGGTGACACGCAACCCGTCGGCACCCGAGGAGCCAGCCGAGCCCCTGGCTGTGGTCGAGCCTATCGTTGAGCCCGAGCCTACCCCTGAGCCTGAACCCGCACTCATCGCGGAGCCCGAGACGGCTACAACCGTCGAGCCCGAGCCGGTGGCAGACCCCGAGCCACAGCCAACCCCCGAGCCGGTCGCGGTGGTCGAACCAGAGCCCAAGCTGGGTTTCTTCGCACGCCTTTTCCACAAACGCAAGGCAAAGCAGATCGCCGTTATCGGGCATGAGGCCGAGGTTGAGGCCGATCCACAGCCCGAGGTCGTGGCGATGGCCGCACCAGAGCCGATCTACCCGGAGCCGCCACCGGAGCCGGTAGTCGACCTCGCCGCCGAACTCGCGTCGGTTGAAGCCCAAATGGCCGAGGAGACCACCGAGCTGCTCACCGGCGTGCTCGACCGCCTCGGCGCCGCGCATCACAGGCCGTTCTCGCGCGGCTGAGGCCTCATTCGCAAACGAGGTCATCCACTCTGTCCCATGGGGTGGACCCCATACTCACGCGCCAGGACAAGTTATTCACGACGGTCGCCTGTGAGGCGCCTGCTCAGTAGTCTCACGAGGAGCTCCACCCGAGTATTCATCGACACAGGTGCGTTTGTGGCGCTACGCAATCGGGCTGAGCGGGAGCATGAGCTGGCGCGCGCAACATTGAAGCAACTCGCGCAGGAGGGCGTCCATCTGTTCACCTCCAACTATGTGTTCGTGGAGACATATACCGCGCTTCTGGTTAGGGTCGGACGCAACGAGACGATCGAGTGGGGCAAGCGTTTCCGCGCCAGCGAGACGATCGAGCCGATTCGGGTCGATGAGGATGTCGAACAAGAAGCTTGGTCGATCCTCGAATCGCACACCGACAAGACGTGGAGCTACGTAGATGCAACCTCATTTTCGCTGATCGAGCGTGAAAGGCTCACTGCCGCCTTCGCGTTCGACCGTCATTTCGCTCAGCGTGGGCTGAATGTGCTGCCCGGATCGCACGGATAAGATTCCCACCCCGTGCGCTCCAAGGCCCCCGAAACCTACGACGAGAAGCTCGCCCAGCTCACGGAGCTGCGCGAGGCGGCGCTGCACTCGGCCCCCGAGGCCGAGGAGAAGCAGCACGCTCGTGGCAAGTACACGGCGCGCGAGCGCGTGGAGAAGCTGCTCGATCCCGGCTCCTTCCAGGAGCTCGACACGTTCGTGCGCCACCGCACCTACGACTTCGAGATGCAGAAGAACCGCCCGTGGGGTGACGCGGTAGTCACCGGCCACGGCACCATCGACGGTCGCCGGGTGTGCGTGTTCAGCCAGGACTTCACCGTCTTCGGTGGCTCCCTCGGCGAGGTGATGGGCGAGAAGATGTGCAAGATCATGGATCTCGCCGCGAAGATCGGCTGCCCTGTGATCGGCATCAACGACTCCGGCGGCGCCCGCATCCAGGAGGGGGTCGTCTCACTTGGCTCCTACGGCGATGTGTTCCTGCGCAACGTCCGCTCCTCAGGAGTGATCCCGCAGATCTCCCTCATCATGGGTCCCTGCGCCGGCGGCGCGGTGTACTCCCCGGCGATCACCGACTTCATCTTCATGGTGAAGGAGACCTCCCACATGTTCATCACCGGCCCCGACGTCATCAAGACCGTCACCGGCGAGGAAGTGGAGTTCGAGGAGCTCGGCGGCGCGATGTCCCACAACACGAAGTCGGGCGTCGCCCAGTTCGCCTCGGACGACGAGGACGCCTGTCTCGAGGACTGCCGCTACCTGATCAGCTTCCTCCCCCAAAACAACCTTCAGACCACACCACGAGTTCAGCCCTCCGACGACCCACTGCGGATGGATCCCGAGTTGGATCATGTCGTCCCCGACAATCCCAACAAGCCCTATGACATGCGCGACGTGGTGCGCCTCATCGTGGACGACGGGGAGTTCTTCGAGGTGCACGAGCATCACGCCAAGAACATCATCTGCGGCTTCTCCCGCCTGGACGGTCATGCCGTGGGCATCGTCGGCAACCAGCCCGCCCAGCTTGCGGGGGTGCTCGACATCGACGCCTCCGCCAAGGCCGCCCGTTTCGTGCGCACCTGCGACGCCTTCAATATCCCCCTCATCACCTTCTGCGACGTCCCCGGTTTCCTCCCGGGAACCGCCCAGGAGTGGGGTGGCATCATCCGCCACGGCGCAAAGCTCCTGTACGCATTCGCCGAGGCAACCGTCCCGAAGATCACGATCATCACGCGCAAGGCCTACGGT
>JBOGYB010000075.1:0-6613 GCA_050696555.1 Solirubrobacteraceae bacterium
CGCATGGGGGGCTGTACGCCGACGAAGTTACTACGGGATCCTCGCGTACGCGTTCTGCGTGCCCATCCTCGTCTTCTCCTATCGCCAGAACCTACTGGACGAGTTTCTGCTCGACGCGCTGACGACTACCGTGGTCTTTTACGCATGGAAGCGGCTGGAACGACGGACCGCAGGAAAAGCGATGTCCAGCGATCGGCTCGATACGGTTTGGCGAGCTGCGGCGCGTGGATGGCATGCGAAGGCCGGGGCACAGACACGATGACGCCACGCGTGGTCGTCGATATGCACATCGTCGACCGGCCCACGATGGAGTGGACGGGCGTCGGGCGCTACGCGCTCGAATCGACTGCCGCGCTCTGCGCCGCGCGACCTGACTGGCATTTCATCGTCCTGACCAACAGGCCCGACCTGGTGAGCGCTGACAACGCCGTGGTCATACCAACTGGCTGGCCGACCCACCACGCCGCCGCGCGGGTCGCCTGGCTGCACCTCGGCTCGGCGTGGCAGTTGCGAAACCTCCGGGCAGACCTGTGGCTGGGCACGGCCTTTACGTTGCCATGGTGGTGGCGTGGCAGCTCGCTCGTCACTATCCACGATCTCATGTTCCTCGAACTTCCCTCCTCCTACTCCTCACGCGTGAACGGAGCCTATGCAAGTGGCGCAACGCGCTGGGCCGCTCGTCACGCCGACCGAATCGTGTGCCCGTCCAACGAGACGGTTGGGCGACTAGCTCAACGCTTCGGCATCGATGCGTCCAAGACCGAGGTCGTGTTCTACGGAGTATCAGACTCGCTGCTGTGTGAGCGGACCATCCAGTCGGCAGGCCAGGGCGATTACCTCCTATTCGTGGGAACGTTCGAGCCACGCAAGGGACTGCCGGAGTTGTACCGGGCGCTCGAGCTAATCAATAGCTCGCGCGATCGGCCGCTCGAGCTGAAGCTGGCAGGCAAACCAGGCTGGGGAATCGATGACACCATGAGCAAGCTCGAGCGCGATCCATGTGTCGAGCTACTGATCAATCCGACCGATCGCGAACTTGCCGTCCTCTACAGAGACTCGCTTGCGCTGGTCTACCCGTCGCGCGCCGAGGGGTTTGGTCTACCGGTCGCCGAGGCGATGGCATGCGGCACGCCGGTGATCGCGTCGAATCTATCGTGCATACGCGACTTCGCTCGGGACGCACCGCTCTACGTGCCACCAGGCGATGCTCACGCGATCGCTGCTCGCGTGCTCGAGCTGTTGGACGATCCAGCTCTAGCCAGCAGTTGCGCGAAGCGTGGCAAGGCAAATGCAGAGCAGCTTCGCTGGTCCGCCGTTGGCGAGCGACTCGCCGCTATCGTGGAGACCATTCTCGCTGGCACCGAGGGTCGACCGTCGCGCGCCGAGGCCGACGGGGGGGTCACGTGAAAGCTCGTTCAGCCCCAGTTGTCGGGGCCGTCGTCCTTACGTACAACGGGGCTGCCGACACTTTGGCGTGCTTGCGCTCGCTGCAAGAGACCCCCTGCGCGCGGTTGCGCATATACGTGGTTGACAACGGGTCCTCGGACGACACCGTCAAACTAGTGCGCGACGAATTCCCCCAAGTGGAGCTGGTCCGCACCGGACGCAACCTCGGTTACGCCGGCGGCAACAATCTCGGTATCGAGCGCGCGATAGGCGGACGTTGCGATTACGTGCTCGTCCTCAATAACGACACTGTTGTGGAGCCGGATGCGGTCGACGTGATGGTTCGCGCGGCGGAGGCGAGGGACGACGTGGCTGCGGTTGCGCCATTGATCACTTATTTCGACGAGCCGGGGCTCATATGGTGCGCAGGCGGTAGCTATGACGCACGGCGCGGTTACCCGGGGCGCATGAATGGCTACCGCGCGAGCGTCTCCGGCACGCTTCTTTCGGCCGGACCAACAGGCCGTTTCAGCGGCGCGGCCGTCCTGTTGCGCTCGTCGACGGTCCGCAACATCGGCGCCTTCTCCCAGCAGCTTGGCTTCCTCTATGAGGACGTGGACCTGTCACTGCGCATACGCTCGAGCGGCCTTCGCATCTGGTTTGCCCCAAGTGCCGTAGTTCGCCACAAGGTGGCGCGAACCCAGCGAGGCGAGCACTCACCAGCAAGCTTCTACTACGGCGTCCGCAACCAACTCGAGGTCGCAAAGGCACACGCTCCCCTCGATGGCCTGCGAGATCGCAAGCGCACGATAATGATCGTCGCCGTCCACTTGGCGCGTATCCGCCGCGCGCACCACCGGGTGGCCGCGCTACGGGCGGTGCTGCGAGGAGTGCGAGACCAACGACTCGGCAAGCTTGGTTACCTACCCCAGCCGGAGAGCGCCCTGTGACTAGCGTCGCGGCCGTAATACCTAGCTGGAACACACTCGAGCACATAGACCATTGCATCGAGTCGCTGCTCGACGAAACCGACGTGCCGATCGAACTGTTTGTGGTCGATAACGGCTCCACCGACGGCTCGTTGGAGTATCTACGTAGCCGGGGCATCAAGCACCTAGCGATGGGCAGCAACTTCGGCTTCGCGGCAGCGGTGAACATCGGAGCACGTCATACCAGTGCACCGCTTGTCTTGGTGTTGAACGCCGATGTCGTATTGGAGAAAGGATGCGTAGCTTCGCTGGCAGAAGCGCTTGAGGCCGACCCGTCGCTTGCGGGCGTCCAACCGACGATAACCAGCCCAGCTCAGGCTGACGGGATGGTCCCCCTGTACAGCACGGGGCAGGCGCTGACTGTCGCCGCCACCGCCTACGAGTTGCGCACGCCCCCCGGCGATCTTGCTGGACATGCCGGTCAGGAGATATTCGGGGTGTGCGGCGCTGTCTGCCTGTTGCGTCGCGAGCTGTTCACTCAGCTGGGCGGCTATGACGAACGCTACTTCGCCTTCTACGAGGACGTCGACCTAAACGCGCGTGCGCGCCTGGCGGGCTGGAGCTTTACCCACGTACCCGCTGCCGTCGCCGTGCACGTAGGTCACGCAAGCTGGGGCGGACAGGACGGCAGTGCTCGCGCCTTCAATGTGCGCCTCACGGTCTGCAACCGTGCCTGTACTGCCGTGAAGGTACTGCCGGCGCGCTGCCTACCCTGGGTTGCGCTTGCCACTGTCAGAACGCTCCTCGCGGGCCCATTCAGACGCGTGGGCGGCGCCGCGCTGTCTGGCACGGGAAGCTTTCTATTGATGCTTCCACAGCTGCTGCGGGAACGACGGCGCCTACGGGCGGGCCACGTATCGCAGCTCGACCACTGGATCGTCAACCGCCGGATCGACAAAATAGGCAGGGAGAGAGGGTGGCGGCCATCCTAGCGCCAGCGGCGAACCGACCAGCGATCGCCTAGCGATGCTCGCGGCGCCAGAAGGCGCCGGTCCAGTCGATCCTCTGGATCGACTCGGTGATGCCATGCTGGGCACGGTAATCATCCACCGCCTGCCGGCAGGGCTCAAGCGCAAAGTAATCATCGACGATCACGAACCCCCCAACCGTCAGCCCGGGATACAGGCCGGCTAGAGCGTCCATCGTCGATCCGTACATGTCGCCGTCCAGGCGAACTATCGACCAGTTGCGATCTGAAACGCTCGGCAACGTTTCACTGAACCACCCTTCCAAGAAATGGACGCGCTCGTCGAGCAGGCCGTAGCGTTTGTAATTCTCTTCCACCTCGGCACGGGTGACAGCGAGCTGCGACCACTCGTGCCAGTCGGCATCAGCGTCCGCGGGATGCCCGGCAGCGTCGGGACGCGGCAACCCGGCAAACGAATCAGCCACCCAGACATCGCGGTCAAGGATCCCGTAGGCACGGAGGATGCCACGCATCAGAATGCCAGCTCCGCCCCGCCATACACCGGCCTCGATCAGGTCGCCCTGGATGCCATCAGCCAGGACGCGCTCGACGCACGCTCGCAGATTCGACATGCGACGGCACCCCATCATCGTCTGGGCGAAAATGGGCCAGTCGCGACCCTCGTCGCGGTTGGCCGCGTCCTGCGGGGAACCGAACATCGCGATGATGCCGCGACGGCGCATCACGTTCTTCAACCGACGCATGCTACGTCGACCTTGGACGTCGACATCGGTCGGCGAGTAAAGAGTGTGAGTCAGAGCACGCTCGAGTAGGTCGAGGTAGTCGCTCGCGAGGTCATCCGCGCTTTGCGGTGCAACCGCCGACGGGGCAGCCAAATGCATCGCAGGACTTCTAACAGATCCGGCCCGCCGGCGTCACCCATCCGCGGTGAGATCGGCATAGCGCCAGTCCACCCAATGCGTCACGGCGGTAGTCGCGGTGCGGGATCGCGTCGACCGTAAGGTTCGTGTGCGCCCTCACCGAACTGGTCAGGCGCTACGAGCTGCCTTCTCCGGTTAGTGTCCTGCGCTATGCCTCGTCGCCTGCGCTCGGTAGCTTTCCTTGCAGCCACTCTGACTCTCGTAGCCGGGCAGCCGGCCTGCGTTCATGCAGATGACCTGAAGGCGATCTGGGGCCCTGGGCTCGTCAACGGTGTCTCGCGCTTCCCCACCTACCACGACCTCGGCATGCGCCTCTACCAGGACCGCCTGTCGTGGGCGCAGATCGCGCTGCGCCGCCCGCGCCGCCCGACTGATCCGCGCGACCCCGCTTACCGCTGGCCGGCCGAGGTCACGCAGGCAGTGGCGCTGGCGGGCCGCTACCACATGCGCGTCGCGCTGCAGATCATCGGCGCACCCTCTTGGGCCAACGGCGACAAGTCATGGAACTGGGCACCCAAGAGCGCCTACGACTATGCGAAGTTCGCAATGGCGGCCGCACGCCGCTACCCCTCCGTGCATCTGTGGATGGTCTGGGGAGAGCCCTCCCGCACGCCTAACTTCAACCCGCTCATCAAGGCTGTCCCGTTCGCGAAGCTCAACACGGTCCAGCAGGTCGCACCGCATGTGTACGCCCGCTTGCTGGACACCGCATATGACGCCCTAAAGCAGGTCAGCCGCGCCAACCTGGTGATCGGCGGGATGACCTACACAACAGGGGATATATCGACACAGCAGTGGATAGAAAATCTGCGTCTCCCCGACGGCAAGCCCCCAAAGCTTGACATGTACGGGCACAACCCCTTCTCGTTTCGCGAACCCAACTTTGCCAATCCGGCGTCTCCCCTGCAGCAGGTGGATTTCTCAGATCTCCCTCACCTCGCGCACCTCGTCGACCGCTATCTAGGGCGTCCCGGCGATCGCCATCCGAAGCTGTTCATCTCAGAGTGGACAGTCCCCACCGGCGTCGATCAGGAGTTCAACTTCTATGTGGACCCCTCGGTGCAAGCGAGATGGGTCGCCTCGGCTCTGCGTCTCGCCAGAGGATGGTCGCGCCTGTATGACGTGGGCTGGATCCACCTCTACGACGAACCCCCCATCTCATCCGGCGGTTTGCTCTACGCCGACGGCGCCAAGAAGCCGGGCTATTTCGCCTGGAAGCACGGCTGACAGTTACTACACAATACGATCAGGTCACCCATGAAGCTAGTGATGACGTTGGTGGTGCGCAACGAGGCCGACATCATCAAGACCAACCTCGACTACCACCTGGCCAATGGCGTCGACTTCGTGATCGTGACGGACCATGGGTCCGACGATGGCACCAGTGAGATCCTCCACGAGTTCGAGAGCGCTGGGGTGGCCCAGGTGATCTGCGAGCGAGAGCGGGCTCATCATCAGAGCAGGCGCATGACGCGTATGGCGGAGATGGCGCGCTGTGAGCATGGCGCCGACTGGGTGATCAACAACGACGCCGACGAATTCTGGTGGCCACAGGTTGGCAGCTTGCAAGACGTTTTCGCCGCCCTCCCCGAGCGCTACGCGCAGGTCGTCGTCCAGCGGAGAAACTTCAGACCACTCCTGCCCACCTCTCGAGAAAGCCCACAAGAGCCCTTTTATCGAAGACAGGTTTATAGAGAGACTTGCTCCCCCAGCATCGCTGATCTGCCAAAGGTGGCACATCGCCCGCGAGGGGGTGTGGTGGTCGCCCCAGGCAATCATTCGGTCGTATCTGCGAACCTGCCCGCGGTCCCTGTCAACGGGCTACTCGAGATCTTCCACTTCCCCATGCGCTCCTACGAGCAGTTCGAGCGCAAGGTCATCCAGATAGGCCTCGGCTACGAGCTGCTCACAGACCGTTCGCCGGGAATAGGACACGTACAGCTGGATCTACTCGAGTTGCACCGCGAAGGCCGGCTGCGCGAGCACTACGACGCGTTGGCGCTCGATTCAGATGCGATTATGACCGGCCTTCGGGCCGGCACGATCGTTTGCGACCGTAGGTTGCGCGACTTCATGCGAGACCACCCTCTGGACCCGAGCCGTCCGCGCCCGGAGGCACCGTTTGCCCGAGAGATGCTCGAGGACATGATGGGCACGCTCGTCGCACTGGAAGACGAACGGGAAGCTGCCGTGCGCGTGCGAGAGGAGCGCGAGCGGTGGAGGACCGAAGCGGAGGATCTCACCTCTCGGGTCGCCCACCTGAAGGCAACGACAGCCGAGCTCACTGCGGACTTGAACGACGCTCACAACGCGCTCCACCTGCTGCGCACGAGCCGGCTCATGCGCAGCACCACCTGGCTGCGACGACTTTACTACCGAGCCAGAAAACC
>JBOGYB010000076.1:0-6610 GCA_050696555.1 Solirubrobacteraceae bacterium
GATCGACTTTCGCTAGGCCGTCACAGCTCGGTCTGATCTCTAGCTGAGCAGCAGGTAGAGCGTGCGGAACATCACCACCGTCACAATCGCGGCGGTCATCACGAGCGTGAGCACCAGCAGCACGAAGCGCACCGATCCGCGCTTGTGACGACGCTCCACTTCCCTTTTGATGGCACGCTGCTCGGCTGTGCGCCGCAGCGACGCCCGCCGATGACGCTCCATCGAGATCTCGCGCGCAAAGGCTCGCTCGAGTTCGGTCAAGCTCTGTCTCATCTTCATGACATCAAGGGGTTGTGTCGCCGCATCTGTACTTGCCAGGCGACGGGCGCCTAGCCCTCGGCGCGCTCGTACACCTTTACGAAGCGCAGGTAGTTGTCCGCGATCTGCGCCGCTCCGGTGGAGCGTTCGATCTTGCCGTCCACATATTCCTTCAACGGGTTCCACCAGATTGAGCGGCCGATAGCGAAGCCCACGAAACCCTCCACCGGCGCTGCCTGTGCGAGCCAGTGGTCAACCTTCGCGTCGTCAGCCCCACGACCAAGCACCACACACACGACGCCGTCGCGGCCCCCGCTGCGGGCTTGAGCGGCGAGCATTTCGCAGTCTGAGCGCTCGTCGACGCCCTCGATCTTCCAGATGTCCACCTCGATGCCTGTGTCCTGGATCTCGGCGATCGCGCGGCGCATCAGCTGCGGGCGCAGCTCCGTGTCATAGCGTTCGGTGCTTCCTTCCACCGCTTGCAGTTGTGCGGTCTCGGCCGGTACGAGCAACTCGAAGAGGAACTTGCGGTTGTGCGCGTGCAACCAGTCGGAGAGTTGCTTGAGCTTCGTCAGCTGCTCTCTGTTTTCCTCACTGTCCCCGTCGGGGTTGTAGCGCACGAGCACCTTCGTGAAGTCGGGGTCGAAGCTCTCGATGTGCTCCCCGAACTGCTCCCCATACTGGAAATCGAACATGTTCTGTCCTGAGCGCTCGGCGGGCATCGCGAGCTTGAGGCCCTGGGCGCGCGCTTCCTCAGGCACCGAGCCCCCGAACTGCTCGTCCACGAGTACCCCCGTCACGGATGCGTCGGCACCCGCGGCGACGGCGCGTTGCATCCCCTCAAAGATAAGGTGCTTGGCGTCGGCAATCATCGCGGTCTGCTCAGGGTCTGGTTCCCCCTCGATCCCAAAGAACTTCTTCTGGAAGGATCCGCGGTGGTCGAACGCGAGGACGTAAAGCTTCTTCTCGTAGCCGAGTTGCATCGATCGGTTTCCTTTGGCAGTCGCTTGTGACGCCTCGCCACGGCGCCCACACGGCGCCCACTTCTCACCGGCGAGGACGGTTGCACTCTATCGCCGCCACCGATCCTCGGGGGCCGTGCTGCCTCCTGAGGGATCTCGACGAGACCGGCGGGGCCCACCGAGATGGGCCCTTAGAATGACACGATGCCCTCAGGCGCCGATCTGTTCGTGGTGTGCAAGAAGTGTGGATCGGAGGTCAGTCCGTACATCACCGAGTGCCCCTACTGTGGGCATAGGCTGCGACGCCGTGCCCCCAAGCTCCCCCGCGAGCGGCTTGGCGCTCCGCGCAAAGGTCTGTTTCGCGGGGCATCGCTGGGGCGCCTGCGCCGGGGGGAGATCGTGGGCGTACGTGCCGATACCCCCGCTTACGCCACACTCGCTCTGGTGGTGGCAAGTTGCGGCGTGTGGATCGCCACCGCGGGTGCTTATCTGAGCATCTTCAAATACGCCATCTTTGGGCCGCTCGAGGGGGATTGGTGGCGTCTGCTCACCAGTCAGTTCGTGTACTTCCACGGCTTCTACAGCGGTCTCTACATGTTCGCGACGCTTCTCGCGATCGCCATCTTCGGTTGGTTGCTGGAGCGCCGCCACGGCCCGGTCGTGATGCTCGCCCTGTTCTTCGCCGCGGGGGTGACGGGAGCACTGGCAGCGGAGGCGCTGTACACGTTTCCGGTGGTAAGCGGCGCCAATGCGGGTGCGCTTGCGCTGCTCGGAGCGTGGGCTGCGCCCAACCTCTTGGCGGCGCGAGCGGGTGACTATTACGAGGCCGACCTACTGGGCACCGCGGCGATCGCTGCGGTGCTGCTCGCGCTGCCCTTCGCACGTCCCGAGGCCAGTTGGCTTGCGGGTGTCACGGGTGGCGTGCTCGGGCTCACGCTCGGCTTCGGGCTCTCCCGTGCGAGGTCGGTTTGAGCGCACACCCACCCTATGATGAGACGGCTTTGGTGGACCGCCCCTACACAGCTGCGGAGGTGGATGCCGCCCTGCAGGTCTTGGTCGAGCCGGGACGGATGGCCCACGCTCAGGATGTGGTCACCCATGCCGCGCCTACGCTGCAGCGGGTGCTCGCCGAGGCGCTTGCCGAAGGGGGGTGGTTCGGGCAGGCCCACGACGCGGAGATCGCCCGCGTGTGCGCCGAGCCTGACGGGAGCGAGCGCGTTCGTGCGGTGGGGACGCTCGTGGCCGAGCAAACTCGCCTTGGCATGTTCGCCGGTGCGGCGGTGGGCTTCGAACTGGCACACCAACTCACACAGGCCCGGGAGGCTGAGGTGGGCAAATCAGATACACACGAGTCGGGGCGGGAATCAAAAAAAGACAAATCGACGACGGAGGAGCACTGAACATGCAGATTCGCTTTCTCGGCCATGCCGCATTCGAGCTCTCAGATGGCGAGCACTCGGTGCTGATCGACCCATTCCTCACGGGGAATCCAAAGGCGGCGGTCTCCGCGGATGAGTTGAGCCCGGGCACGATCCTGCTAACCCACGGGCACGCCGATCACATCGGCGACACCGTGTCTATCGCCAAGCGCGCCGGCGCTCACGTCGTGGCGATCGTGGAGATCGCAAACGAGCTCGGCGAAGACGGGGTGGGGAGCGTGAGTGACCCCAACCTCGGTGGGACGGTGAACTTCGATTGGGGGTCGGTGAAGTTGGTGCCCGCCTGGCACACGTCGACTACCCCCAAGGGTACGGTCAACACTCCCGCCGGGCTGATCGTGAAGTTCGCAGGGAAGACGATCTACCACTTGGGCGACACCTCCCTGTTCTCGGATCTGGCGCTCAACGCCAAGTCTGCCGGTGGGGTTGACGTGGCGCTCATGTGCATTGGTGGTCACTACACGATGGACCGCCACGACGCCGTGGAGGCTGCGCGGTTGGTGGGGGCCAAGCAGGTGATCCCCTGTCACTACGACACTTTCCCCCCGATCGAGACCGACGCTCAGGCCTTCAAGGCCGAGGTCGAGGCGCAGGGCTCCTCAGAGGTGATCGTCCTCGCTCCCGGCGACACCCATTCGCCATGAGCGGCTCTGTTGTGGATGTCTATTTTGGGTGTGACTCGCGCGCGCGTGCGCGAAGAGAGCCCTACTCCGCGTGCGCACACGAGTGGGTCCAGAGATGACTATGACTCACGCGGTGGTGCTCATCGAAGCCGAGCGTGACGCCCTCTCGACGCTCGGCGGCGAGCTGGCCGACATCGAGGGCGTGGCGGAGGCGTATTCGGTCACCGGCCAATGGGATTTCGTGGCGATCGTGCGTGTCCCCGACCACGAGCAGCTTGCCGACGTCGTCACCGACAGGATCGGAGTGCTCTCCGGGGTCGCACGCACGCAGACGATGGTGGCGTTCGCCGCCTTCTCCCGACACGACCTGGAGGCGCTGTTCTCGATCGGGGAGTAGCTTGCGGGCGATGACGTCCATCCCGTTGAAGTCGCAGTACGGGCCCACACTCGGGCGCCTGCTGCAACCGCGCTGGCGCACCGCCCCGCGGATCGCGCGTGTGGTTGTCGCCGCCGCCGCTGTCGTACTGCTTGCGCTGGCTGTGGGGGGTGCGCTGAGCCTGCTCGACGCGAGCTACTCGCAGAGCGGGAGGGTGCCGTTCAGCTTCAACTATAAGGGCCTCTACCGCACCACCCCAAACCCCGGGGGCTACGTCAAGGTGGCGCGCAGCTCAGGTGGGCGGTTGCGTGACTCGTTCGCCGTTGCCCCCATCGTGCTCGCCCCGTATGCGGGGAGCCCCACCGGGGAGCTTCCCCTTCTCGCCGCCTCCTATACCCGTGCGCTCTCCAGGCGTCTCCCCGGTTTCATCCTCGAGGGGGAGGGCAAGACCCGCATAACCTCCACTCTTGCCGGCTACGACTTGCGCTACAGCGCGCTAGTCGACGGTCACACGATGTACGGCCGCGATGTGATGCTGCTGCCCCCCGGCCACCACGTGCGCGAAGGGGTGGTAATCGAGATGCTCACCGACGAGCACGCGTCCGTTGCCAGGCCGGTGGCTAGCTCGGGGATACTGGAAAGGCCGCTGAAGACTTTCGCGTTTGGGTAGGACCCCTAACCGGATTCCCCTAGGGCGTGGGTGTCTCGCCATCTTTGAGAGTTTCCCCTACCTGCTCAGGGGTGGTCGGCTGAGAGCCGGTGGTCACCGGCTGCGGAGAGCCCCCCGCGCCCACGGGAGTTGGCGGGGGTGGAGGCGGTGTCGTTGTCGTGGGGAGAGGTGTCGTTGTCGTTTCGGTTGTGGGTGTGGTGGTATCGGTCACCGTTTCTTCGACTGGAGTGGTTGGTTCGCTTGCCTGTGTTTGACTGCTGGGGAGCTGCGTCGAGTCGGTGGTCACCTCGGTTACCGGTGGGACGGGGGGCCTTGGGGTGGTTGTGGTGCCATCGTGGGTCGCTTCAACTGGCACCGCCACCGCGGCGGCGGGGATTGTGGCCTTCGCTTTCTTGGGTGGGTGCGACTTACCCTTGCCGGTCCCCCTTATGGCGGTGGAACGCCGGGAGAAGGTCACCGGCTGTGGGATCGCGTGCTCTGCCACGGGTTCACGTACGTTCGATGCCCCCACTGTCGAGGCCACGACGGCATGATGGTGATGGTGAGCAGGGTTCACCGTGTGGTCGGCCTCCACCGTGCCCGCTGTGACTATCGCCGCTACCGCCAGACCGGCGGCAGCCTTCGTAGCGATCGCCCCCATACCGGCGGTCAACAAGCCCCCGCTCGTGCTTGCGCTCCCCGCGGCGGTTGCGGTCGCCGCGGCCCCCGCCCCACCGGCCCCTGCGACATGGGCGCCCCCCGCGCCGGCGGTTGAGCCGAGCTTTGTGAGCACGAGCTTCTTGAGCAGTAGCAGCGGACCCACCGGGAGGATCGCCGCAAGTGCCACGTTGTTGTCCTTGAGCTGCTTGCGGAACGCGCGGCAGCGCTCGCAGTCACGTACGTGACGGCGCACGGCGGGGGAGGTCTTCACGAGCCCCTCCGCCACTTCCCCCATCTCCATGCGCGCCTCCTCGCAAGTAAGCCTGCG
This sequence comes from Solirubrobacteraceae bacterium, assembly GCA_050696555.1. Taxonomy (GTDB): domain Bacteria; phylum Actinomycetota; class Thermoleophilia; order Solirubrobacterales; family Solirubrobacteraceae; genus Palsa-744. The sequence goes on from JBOGYB010000076.1 coordinate 5,296, forward strand.
TGCCTCCGCTGCCTCGGCGAGCGAGATACGGGCACGCACCAGCAGCGACTTCACGGCCGGCACGGTGGTTTCCATCGCGTCTGAGATCTGCTCGTAGGAGAGCGCGTCGATCTCGCGCAGCAACAGCGCTGTGCGTTGGGTCTCCGGGAGCTGTTGCACATCTCCGATCAACTGGCGGAAGCTCTCGCGGCGCATCACCTTCTCGGCGGTCGACAGTCCCCCATCGGCAAAGTGGGTGTCCATCGAATCCACCCCGATGGCACTCGCGCGGCGCAGGTGGTTGAGCGAGCGGTTGCGGGCGATCCGGTAGAGCTACGGCCGCACGTTGATCTCGCGCTCGTCGGCGAGGATCGCGTTGAAGGCCGCCACAAACACCTCTTGGAGCACATCCTCGGCGTCCTCCTTGGAGCCGAGCATGTGCCTACAGAAAGCGAGCAACCGCGACTGGTAGCGCGAGAAGAGGGTCTCGAATGCGGCGTGTTGGCCGCGCCGGATGAGCGCGATCAGACGCTCGTCGGATTGCAGGCGCAGCAGCGGCGAGGGGCTCCTCAACGCGGGCGCAACGGGGGCTTTTAGTGCTGAGACCTCCACGGCGGTCCTTTCGCTGCTGTTGCTTCTAAATACACGCTAGCAACGGGGTAGTTGCGGTCTTTCCCGAAGGCTCGGGGATAGCTCCTCGAGTATCGCTGCCCATTCCAAACCCGACATAAACGCGTGTCTGACAATTACGCTAGATAGTGGACTAGAGTGCCAAGGCTCGCCCAGGTGGCGGAATTGGAAGACGCCGTCGACTTAAAATCGATAGTCCGCAAGGGCGTGTGGGTTCGAGTCCCACCCTGGGCATGTAGAGTCGCGGGCGCGATGTCCACACAGAGCGCCCAGGAGAGCACCGACCAGGCCCAGGAGCTGCATGGCGGACGGTTGATAGCGCGCCGTTTGAAGGCGCACGGGGTGAGCAAGCTGTTTACGCTCTCCGGTGGGCACCTCTTCTCGATCTACGACGGTTGCCGGGAGGAGGGGATCGACATCGTGGACGTGCGTCACGAGCAAACGGCGGCTTTTGCCGCCGAGGGGTGGGCGAAGGTGACACGTGAGCCGGGAGTGTGCGCGCTCACCGCCGGACCCGGTGTGACCAACGGGATGAGCGCGATCGCAAGTGCCCAGGCCAACCACACACCGATGCTCGTGCTTGGTGGGAGGGCGCCCACGTTGCGTTGGGGACAGGGGTCGCTACAGGAGATCGACCACGTTCCCTTCGTGCGACCGCTGTGCAAGCTCGCCACCACCGCGCAAAGTACCGCTGAGATCCCTGGGT
>JBOGYB010000077.1:0-6592 GCA_050696555.1 Solirubrobacteraceae bacterium
CAACATCACCGCCGGAGGCCCACCGGCATTTCCTTGACTACCGGCACCGGCGGCGGAGCCCGCAGGGCGGAGCGGATCATCCATTCTCCCACCCCCCCGTCTCGCCCTTGTAGAGCCCCGACCCGCCGAAGACGATCGCCACCGTGCGCCACAGGATACGAAGGTCGAGCGCGAGCGAGCGGTGCTCGATGTAGTGCAGGTCGAGCTCGATCCGCTCGCTCCACGGGAGGGCTGCACGGCCGTGTACCTGCGCCCACCCGGTGATCCCGGGCCTGATCGCGAGGCGACCACGCTGGCGGTCGGTGTACTGCGCCACCTGCACCGGGATCGTGGGGCGGGGGCCGATGAGGGACATGTCCCCGCGTACCACGTTCAGCAGGTTGGGGAGCTCATCGAGGGAGGTCCTACGCAGGATCGCCCCCACACGCGTCACACGGGAGTCGTTCTCGCTGATCGCCAACCCCGCCCCGATGTGCTCGGCGCCGTCCACCATCGTGCGTAGCTTCAACACATCGAACTCCCTCCCGTCCTTTCCCACGCGCCGCTGCTTGTAGATCGGATGCCCGCGAGACTCCAGACGAACGGCCAGCATCGCAACGGCAATGACGGGGGCCACCGCCACCAGCCCCAGCCCTCCCGCGACCACGTCAACCGCACGGCGGATCATCGCGTCCCCTCTGCCGCTTGCCAGGAGGGGGTGGTGCCGTGACGCAACCAGTCCCACAATCCCGCCGCGGGGGAGGCCACGGTGAGGACGTAGTAGCGCGCGATCAACAGCACCCGCGTGGGCACGGCGGCGGCGAGAACGGCTGCCGCAAGAAGCGCGAGCTGGAGCACCAGCGTCACCGCGTAGAGCTCCCCCGCGCCCTCCACTGCTAGCGCCACGTTCGCGAGAAGCGCCAAGAGATGCAGAAACGGCGCCAGATACCGCAGCAGACGGTGGGACATCATCATCAGCGCATACCCCACCGTGTAGCCCTTCGGGGAGAGCATCCCCCCACGCACCACGATGGGCCACGTGTGGCTCATCATGCGCCGCTTGCGCCTCCACTCCCCCTCGATCGAGGGCACCATCTTCTCGCTGGCCCGCGCGGTGGGCACGTCCACGGCACGCCACCCCCGCTTAACCATGTTGAAGGGGAACGACAGGTCGTGGCCCATGATGGGGTCCACCACAATGTAAGAATCGCGGCGGGTGGCATAGATAGCGCCGTTACCGGCCGTAATCGAATTCAGGCGCGACTCCCGCTCACGGAGTGCCATCTCGTAGCGCCAGTAAACACCCTCCTGGTTGGTGGCGAAGGCGCCGCCCGCGGCTTGCACGAAGCGCACCCGCCCACACGCATACCCCACGCGCTCGTCCGCAAAGGCGGCGACCAGGCTGCTCAATGCATCGGGCTCCCACAGCGCGTTGGCGTCGGAGAACGCCACGATCTCGCCGCTCGCCTTCTCCACGGCGGTGTCCTGCGCCGCGATCTTGCCCCCACGCGGAAGGTCCAGCACGAGGTCGGCCCCGGCGGCACGCGCCCGCTCGGCGGTGGCGTCGGTGCACCCATCGCACGCAACTATCACCTGCAACAGCTCGCGTGGGTAGTCGAGGGCAAGCGCGTTCTGCACCTTCGCACCGATCACCTCCCCCTCGTCGTGCGCCGCCACGATCAGCGAGACGGCCGTGTATGGAGGATTTTTTGGGCGTGCCTCTCGCACCGAGGGAGCCTCTGGCGCCCGGGCGAGCACGCTCGCGAGCAGGAAGATCGCCAACGGATATCCGACCTGCGTCCACACGATCAACCCGGCGGAGGACCAGAAGACGATTTCGAGCGTCACCCTCATCCCTTGGAATATCGTGGCTTGCGGCCTCCGATGTCGCTACCCTTGTAGGCGGCCAATATGCTTGCTGCGTCGGCAGGCACCCTTAGGGGAAGTCCCTGGTGGCCACCGGAACCGTCTTTACTGCGACCACCAGGGCACCCCGCTACCTCGCCAGTCGGTCGATGACCAACATGGCGATCAGCAGGGCGATGGCCAATACAGTCAACGCATCGGGCATAGGCACCCTCCTTTCTCCAGGACGCACGGTCCCGGAACGACCTGGAGGAAGGGAGCTGCGACACGTAGCAATCGGCCATGTCGACAACTCTACGGTCGAGCTGCGACGGCGAGCGCGAATTTGAAGGGGTCAGAGGGAGCGATAGAGCTCGACGTGTGCGCGCGCAGACGCCTCCCAGGAGTAACGTCCATAGGCGGCTGCCCTGGCCTTCACGCACATTTCGGCCAGGGTGGCCCTGTCGTGCAGGAGCTCACGCAGCGCCCGACCTAGTGCGGAGGGGTCTCCCGCCGGCACGATCCGCGCGGCGCCGGTGGGCTGCATCTCGGGGAATCCCCCTACGTCGCTCAGCAATAGTGGCTTGCCGAAGGCGAGCGCCGTGAACAGCACGCCCGACTGGTCGGCCTGCAGATAGGGGAGCACCACAAGGTCGGCCCGCTCAAAGTAGGCGGGGAGCTCGTCGTCGGTAACGAAGTGTGGATCGAACTTCACGTTCGTGGGCGCGCCCGCGCGTAGCGCGGAGATGTCCATCTTCGGCAGCCCCGCGATCAACAGCTCGGCGTCTTCGATGGGTGCTTGACCGTCCACACCTCGCCACGCCTCCAGCAGTATGTCGATGCCCTTGTAGGGGCGCATCAGCCCGAACATGAGCACGGTGGGGTTGGTGCTCTCAAAAGAGAGTGACTCGCGTACGCGCGCGGGGTAAGGCTCTCTCCGCGCGCGCACGCGCGAGTCACCTGTTTTCGTAGATGCCCCTTGCCCCTCTCCGGGGCCATCCAGCCCCTGCGGGACGAGATGTGTGAAGACCCCGTGTGGGATCACATGCACACGACGGCTCTCCACCCCCAGCTCCTCCACCAGGCGCGAACGACCGTGCTCGGAGTGCACGACAATCGCGTCGAAGCGCTCGTACAGGCGCCGTTGCGCCCCGAGCTGACCGGGTCGCGGCTCGCGTGGAAGCACGTCGTGGGATGTCAGCACCAGCGGGCGGTGGGTGGGAAGCAGATGGCGGTCGATCGCCTGCACAGGTACCCATTGGAAATGCACCACGTCGGCCTCACGCGCGTAGCGGCGGTAGCGCAGCATGTCGGGCAAGTGCTCGGCTAGCTTGGAGACGGTTCGCAAACGCCCCCCCGGAGCACCGATGGCGTGACTGTAGAACAGCTCGCTACGGACGTACCCCTCTGGCGCCGCCACCGTCCCGTAGGCGAAATTACTTGTCAGCAACTCTACTTGCTGTCCTACCAATGTCAACGCACGACAGAGCGCGTGGTCATAGGGTGGGGTGTACGCGGAGGGATCGACGATGTGAACACGCACCGGGGCAAGACAATACGACCAGGGGCACGCGGCAGGGTGGCGCTAGCCGCCACGTTCGCGCGTGCCGCCGCCGTCTACTGGGTGGATGTGTTCCCGCGCGTGTGCCTTCACATCGCGCACTGGCGCCGGTTGGCAAGGCGCATCCCCGATCCGGTTTTGCGTCAGTTAGCGCTGGAGGCACTCTCAAAGCGCAGCAACATAGAGGGAGCGGCGGCGTTTGCGGCGTTTGCCCCACGCGCCTTTCGTGGGGCGGCCACACAGGCGGCAAGCGCCTTCCAGGCGACCTACAACCTGCTCGACATGCTCGGCGAGCAACCTAGCCCCAACCCCATCCTCGACGGTCGCCGTTTGCACGAAGCCCTGATCTATGCCGTCACCCCCCCGGGAGGGCCGCCGCTGCCGGGTAGCGAGTGCAAGGAGAGCGTCACGTCACTGGACTGGTACGAGCACCACCCCCAGCGCGAAGACGATGGCTACCTGGATGCCGTGTTGCAAGAGTGCCGCACAGCCTTCGCCGCGCTGCCCTCCCACGCACTGGTGGAGTCCCAGGCCAGAGCCGCCGCGGCCCGGATCGTAGCCTTCCAGAGCCTCAACCTGAGCGAGGCCCAGGGCGACCACCAGGGGTTGGAGCAATGGGCACTTACCGCCACCCCACCGGGAAGCGGTTTGAAGTGGTGGGAGACCGCCGCCGCCGCCGGCTCCTCGCTGGGGGTGCACGTGCTGATCGCCGCCGCCGCCGAAGCACAACTGCAGGCAAGCGAGGTGAGTGCTCTCTCGGACGCCTACTTCCCCTGGATCGGCGGCTTGCACTCCATGCTCGACAACCTCATCGATAAACACGAGGACGAGGCGGCGGGGCATCGCAGCCTGATCGAGTACTACGGCCCGCAACGCGCGGCGCGGCGAATGCGGTGGCTCGCCATCCATGCCTCACAGGCGGCACATGAGCTTCCGCACAGCTCGCGTCACGTGACGATCCTGGCGGCGATGATCGGCAACTACCTCTCCACACCTGAGGCTCACGACGCCGAGCTGCGGCCGGTGAGCGACAGCGTGCTGGAAACCGTAGGAGAGCTGCGCCGCCCGACCATGCTCGTGTTCAAGCTGCGCCGGCTCCCCACGCACGTCTCAGGCGCGGTGGCGAGCGCCTTCTCGCCCCATCGCCCCACCGCGGCTGAGCGTGCGACACGAGCGGCATAGACAATTTTGGATAGGGTTTCTGCACAGGTCAACCCGGAGGGCACCGGTAGCATGGTCAACTACCGGCGGGTAACGACAAAGAGGGATAGGTCATGCTGGAACTGCGAGACCTCGTCAAGCACTACCAGACGGCGGGTGAGGAGACGGTGCGCGCCGTCGACGGCGTCTCCATGTCCGTCGCCCCTGGCGAAATGGTGGCGCTGTACGGACCCAGCGGGTCGGGCAAGACCACGCTGCTGCTGATGGTCGCCGCGCTGCTCTCCCCCACGAGCGGCAAAGTGCTCGTCAACGACCGCGATATCTCCTCGCTCTCGGAGACCGAGGCTTCGCACTTCCGTTTGCGCGAAATGGGCTTCGTGCGCCAGAACTTCGATCTGCTCCCAGGAGTGACCGCGATCGACAACACCGTGCTCAAGCTGCTCAAGCACACCCCCTGGAAGCAAGCGCACGCGCAGGTGCAGCCCCTGCTCGAGCGGCTGGGATTGCGCCACCGGCTCAACCATCGCTCGGAGACGCTCTCGATGGGTGAGCGTCAGCGTGTGATGATCGCGCGGGCCCTCTCAACCGAGCCGAAGCTGCTACTCGCCGACGAGCCCACCGGTAGCCTCGATACGCAGCGTGGGCGCGAGGTGCTGGAGCTGCTGACAGAACTCTGCCGCGAGCGCGGCGTGGCGATCGTGCTGGTCAGCCACGATCCTCAGGCCGCCGGCTATGCAGACAGGGTGCTTGCCCTGCGCGACGGCAAACTTACCGATTACCATCCCGACATCGGCTTCGCCCCGGTTGGGGCGAAGTGATGGGATGGGCACCTGGGACCAAGGTCATCTTGTCCCGGGTAGGGGCGAGGTAGACGGCATGCACGCCGGAGCAGGGGCTCGTGTCCAGCGGCGCGAGGGGGACGTGGGATGAGATTCGCCAACGTACTCCACCTCTACCGTGTGCGCCTACACGCGCGGCTCCTGCAGGAGTGTTTCGCGGTCGTGGGCATCGCCGCCGGGGTGGGGTTGTTGTTTGCCTCGCAAATCGCCAGCTCCAGCCTGTCGAGCTCGGTGGGGCAGCTCAATAGCGGGATCGTAGGGGGCGCGAAGCTGCAGCTCACGGCCCGCGACTCCCACGGTTTCCCCGAAAAGCTCGTCGGCGAAGTACGAAAACTCCCGGGCGTGCGCGTGGCGGCTCCGCTGGTGGAAGTGAACGCGAACGCGAAAGGACCGAAGGGCAGCCAGTCGGTGGAGCTGGTGGGCGCTGACGACTCCCTCGCCAAGTTGGGCGGGGCGCTCGTGCGCAAAGTGAAACTCACGCCCTTCGGCAGCATCGGTCTGATCGTGTTGCCGGCCCCGGTGGCCAAAACGGTGGGGGCGCACAAGTTCGGCGACCCGGTGTTCTTGCAAGCGGGGGGGAATGTGAGCGAAGCGGCACTCTACGCACAGCTCACCGAAAAGCAGATCGGACCGCTCATCGCCAGCCCAATCGCCGTGGCGCCACTGGAATACGCGCAGGAAATGAGCGGGCTCCAGGGACGCGTCACGCGCCTACTGGTGGAGCCCGCGCCCGGACAGACCGGGGCGGTGCGAGCGGGCCTCGAAAAGGTTGCCGCCGGACGCCTGGGGGTGGAGTCCTCCGACTACGACGAAGTGCTGTTCGCCAAGGCCGCCGCTGCCACAAACCAGTCGACGCAGCTCTTCGCGGTGATCAGCGCGCTCGTGGGCTTCCTGTTCGCGTTCAACGCGATGCTCCTCACCGTGCCCCAACGGCGCAGACTGATCGCAGACCTGCGCCGCGACGGATACACCCCCAGGGCGGTAATCGCCGTGCTGATGTTCGACGCCGTCGTACTGGGCGCCATCGCCTGCGCGATCGGATTGGTACTTGGCGATGAGCTTTCCATCCACCTCTTCCACTCAAACCCCGGCTACCTGTCCTCGGCGTTCGCCGTGGGCTCACAACGCGTGGTGAGGTGGCAGAGCATCGCGATCGCTGTCCTTGGCGGCATGGGCGCCGCCAGCGTGGCGGTTCTCAGCCCCTTCA
>JBOGYB010000078.1:0-6575 GCA_050696555.1 Solirubrobacteraceae bacterium
CTCGGAAGGGGGTGCGGTTAGCGACAATCGCGGCACACTCGCGGTCAGCTCTCGCGACCCCACAGCGAGAAAGCTGCGACCGGTGCTCTGCGTCCAGCTCACCCCGGGTGGGCGCTCCTCGCGGGATTGCAGGTAGCTGAGCCGGGCGTCACCGTCGAGCAGGTACACCACCACCGGCTCCTCCTCCCCGGAGGGTCGCAGGTGGTGGATGTGAACCTCCTCCGCGCCCGACACCGCTATGAGCTCGCGTGCGAGCGCCGCGAAAACAGCCTCGTCGGTCTCCGCGCCCTCGGCAGCCAGCGTCAGCCTGCGCACGCCCGCGAGCACAGGCGTGGAGTCGAGGTCGTGGAGGGCACTGCCGGCACCTGTGACGTGAACTCCGCCAGCGCCCTCGTCGGCTGAGACGATTCGCATCGTCTCAATTTAGCGGTCTATCGCGACGGTTGTGCCTCAGCGGTGGTGTCGATGACCTTTGTTGTGGCGGCGCTTGTGCTTGTGCTTGTGCTTGTTCTTATGCTTCACGTGACACCCTGAAACCACGATCTTCGTGTTCTGCTTGATCACCTTTCCGTTCTGCGCGGTGATGGTGGTGGGCATCGTCAGCTTCTGCTTGCAGAGATTCCCAAACGCCGCCAGCGCCGAGTAGGGGCCGGTGGGGAGTTTCACTTCGAAGCTCGACACCGGCACATCGGGCACGGAGGCGAAGTTCGAGGTGGTGATCCCTTTGACGATGTTCGTGTTGCCCACCAGGATCACGGTCACCCCGTCCCCTTTGAGCACCAGGTCGAGATCGGGGAAGGCCGCGCCGCCGTGCGAGACGAAGATGGCGGGCCCGGTGAGCGTGCCGGGAAGCACCGGGGTCTTGACCTTCACGCTCCCCACGAACGAAGCCGACGGGCAGGAGAAGGGGTTGACTTCGAACGCTTCCGTCAGGCATGCCTTACTGAGCGTGCTCAAGCGCGAGGGGAGGTGCTTGGGGAGCGACACGAACACCGACTTGATGTTCGCCTGCGCACCTTTGGGATATCCCACCTTCACCGTGAAGCTCGCCCCGCGCGGACGCGAGGTTTTCGAGCTCGAGGCGGCGGTGAGCTTCGGTTTGAAGGGGAGCCCCGCACAGTCGGTCGCCTGGAAGGGACTCGAGAGCGATTGCGTGGCACCTAGTGTGGATGTCAGAAAGCTATCCGTCTCCAGCGGGCCGCAGTTGGTGGGGTTGAATAGGAATTTCGGCCGCGTAACAGCCACGCTGATTGTCTTGAGGCGCAGCGGTACCCCGCCGACGATCGTGGGCAGCGAGCTTGTTACGATCACTCTTCCGCTGTAGGGGTCGACGCCAACCGACGCTCTAGTCACCACCGTACCCAGGTCGAATGGTCCCGCCACCGCCCTCACGGGTATCGACAAACCGTACGGCGCGCCGTTGTAAGGGCCTGTGAGGTATACGGGACCTGAGAAGGCATACGGTTCGGAGCCAGCTCCCGCACTGACCGTCGCCGTGCCGATCAGGCTGGATGAGGAGCAAGACCCCGCCTGCGCCTGAGGTGCGTTGCATAGCGGCACAGATGGGATCGCGCCCACCAACCCGGGCGGCAGAGTGGTGCTGATCTTTGAGAGATACTGCTGCCCATCTTTGCGCGCCAGGTTGAACGTGTATGAGGTGTAGGCCCCCGCCTCCGAGGAGGAGCTCTGGGTGGTTTGCGCCAACGAGAACGGCAGTGGCGAGGGGCACCCGGTCGTCGCGAACGGCGTCGAGCTAAGAGCCGCGGGTGCCCCGGTGTAAGGTGTGAAAAGGGCTTCAACCGGCGTATTCCCGCACAGAAGGGGGTTCGCGACCGGTGCTCGCGGGCCGCCCTTGAGCGTGAGACTGAGTTCACTGAAAGGCAGTGGGGGATTTCCAAGGAAGCTCGCTTCGAGCCTCCCGGTGACCGGATTGGGGTTGACCTTCCCTTCGAGTCTCACCGACACGTCGTAGACGCTCTCGGCGTCGAGGTAGATGGTGTAGGGAGGTCCTGTGATGAAACCACCGTCGGGATCGCCGAGATAGACACTGCCGGAAAGAGAGTGCGGGGGTAGGTCGGTTTCGATCTCCACTTCCCCAACCTTGGAGGCTTCTGGGCAGGTAACGGAATTGGTGGTGCCGATGCCGATCTGCGTCTTGGTGCAAGCCTGCAGCCCGTGCGCCGCCGAGGGGTCGAGCGTCATGCCTTCAGGCAAAGTCACACGGGCGTCATCGATGACGGCAGTGTTGATTTCTTCCTTGCCCGCGTTCTGCGGCACCTTGACGATCGTGGTTGCGCCATCGGGAGCGTCCGACTCAGGCGTCCCGGTGGTGAGCTCAGCAGATGGCGCAAAGGGCACCTTGTCGCACCCTTCGATTCCAATCGGGGTGTGGGTCACCGCTTTGGAGATCGCCCCTTCGTAAGATTCGACTTCAAGGTAGGAGGTCGTGCTGGTCGAACACACGCTGGGATTGGTGAGGAAATTACCGGCGCCCGCATTGCCGTTGAAAAAGAGCTTCGACTTGAGGACCTTAAGCGGGACTTTCAACCCGAGCAGTTCACCTTCTTGGGGGATGTTGTTGATTTCGAAGTACTCGTGGTAGTCGGTGCTCCAGCTGACGTGGCCTTCGAGTAAGATGTGGACGTTGATGAGCGGTTCGACCGCCACGTCGATGCCGAACAGGAGCGGAAGGTTGGGGCGCGGTTCGAGGTTGAAAACCTTACCCGTGACGGTCAGGTCGTTGACCCCGTCGAAAGCCACCATTTCGGTGGTTCCCACTTCGGTGTCAGCGGGACAGGTATTGCTGTTAAACGATGTATCAGGACACATCGGCAGTGCCTGTGGATCGGCGGCCAGCCCCGGAGGGACGTCGACCCGAACACGCTTGAGGGAGCCTTCGGGTTCCCGTTCCCCGAGAAGCACTTCTTTGGAGTTAAGTTCAAATCCGGTGATCCCCCATGGCGGATGGCCGGCGGCCTGGTTGGAGGCTTCGCTCGGGTCTTTTTCGACGCTTTCGTAAGTGCATGTCGTATTGACGCACGCCCCCGCTTCGAAGTTATGTTCTTCAACGCCAAACGCCGCCTGTGCGGTTGGCGCCGGCAGCACAGTGGCCATTGCAGCAGCGAGTCCTATGAGCCAGATACGAGCCGTAAGCCTCATGCACCCTCTCCCTAAGAGTCGACATCGCGCCGCATGCACACCCAACCCGTGTACATGCGGCGTCTATCTCTGTCTAAAAGGCATATACCCGCGGGGATGCGGTCTAATCGCAGACGGAGGGCACTTTTCGGCAGACGAGCGTTGGCGGACGGACCCGAGCCGCCCGCCAACCGCCTCCCCGCGCCTATTTGAAGCGGACTACCGCGTGAGCGACCGAGCTCGGGGCTTTCGACTTCGGGATGAACCCGATGCGTACGCTCACCGTGATGGGACGGTGACTGGTCGTGAGCGGCACTTCGAGCGTCACCTTCTTTGCTTTGCCCGGGTGCTTGTAGACCGTTTTCAGGTTCGGACCGCTGCCGCTCACCCGTCCCGCAGAGGGCACCTTGACCGTCACGACGGCCCTGTTGCGGCTCACGTGGCTACCGAGCACCGTCACCGGACAGCCCGACACGGAGATCTTGGTGTTCTTTTTGATCACCTTGCCGTTTTGCCCGGTGATGGTGGTGGGCATCACGAGCGTGGGCTTGCAGAGGTTGCCGATCGACCCTAGCGCCGAGTTGGGGCCGTTGGAGAGTTTCATTTCGAACTTCGTCACCGGCACGTCCGGCGTGGAGGCAAAGTTCGTGGTGGTGATGCCTTTGCTGATGTTCGTCTGACCGACCAGGATGATCTGCACCCCGTTGCCCGTCATGACCAGATCCAGGTCGGGGAACGCGGCGCCGCCGTGTGAGACGAAGAAGGCGGGACCCGTGAGCTTCTTCGGGAGCACCGGTGTGAACACCGTCGCGCCGCCCACCTTCGACTTCTGGGGGCAGTTCCACGGGCTCGCGTTGAACACCGCTTCCGGGCACGCCTCTTTGAGCGTGCTCAGCCGCGAGGGGAGCTGCTTGGGTAGCTTTACGAGCACCGACTTGATGGCCGATTGCAACCCGGCGGGATAGCCGATTTTCACGAACAACGGCGGCCCGTTTTTCCTCGTGGCTTTCGCGTTTGTGGAGACGGCGAAGCTCGGTTTGAAGATAAGCGAGCTACAGCCCGTCGCCTGGAAGGGGGTGGACAGCGTTTGCGTCGCCCCGAACGATGATGTGAGCGTGGTGTTCGTGGAGAGCACACCACAGTTTGTCGGATTCACGAGGAACCCTTGCCGTGTGATCGCCACGCTGAGCGCTTTCAGGCGTAGCGGGATGCCTTTGAAGATGGTGGGTATGTTGCCCGCCACCGTCACGCGGCCTGTGTATTGGTCTATTTCGATCGCTGTGCGCACGACATCGTTGCCAAGGCTGAACGGCCCGGTGGCGGCGTTGATGACGGTTGTCATGCCATAAGGCGCGCCGTTCGTCGGCCCAGTCAGGTACACCGGCCCGGTGAACTGTGTGGGCTTCCCGCCGGAGCCAACGGTGGCGGTGGCTAGCCCGATCTGGCTCGCCGAGGTGCAGGTGCCGAGCGAGGCCTGCGGTTCACCGCAGAGCGGTACCGCGGGGATCTTCCCCACAAGCCCGGCGGGCAGGGTGGCGCTGATGTGCGAGAGGTACTGCTGCCCGTCGGCACGCGCGATGTTGAACGTGAAGTTCGTGGCCGCCGCACCGGTCGTGGGATGTGATTCCGCGCTCTGGGTGAGAGAGAACGGCAGCGACGGACATGCGCCGCCTTTGCCGTCACTATCGACGACGAACTGGGAGAACGGCGATTGCGCAGGGGTGCCGGTGTAGGGAATGAAATTTGTTTCGGTCTTCGCCGGCCCGCATACGAGCGGGTTGGCAATCGGCGCGAGCGCACCGCCTGTGAATTTCAGGATGAGGTTGCTGAAAGGCTGTTCGGGGTTGTCGGTGAACGTTGCCGTCACGCGACCCGTGCTTTCGTCGAGCGAGACCTTGCCTTCGACGCGCACGGAGATGCCGTAGCGCGTGGACTCGGCGTCGAGGTAGACGGTGAAGGGCGGTCCGGTGATCGGACCGGATTCCGGCCCGCCGAGGAAGAGGCTTCCCGTCAGCGCCCCGGGCGGAAGCGTGGGCACGTCGAGGGTCGCATCGGCGATCTTCGACTTTGCCGGGCATGCGACGGCTGCCCTCGTGTGGATTCCGATCTGCGCGGGCGTGCACGCTTCGAGCGACGGCCCGGCAGCCGGGTTGAGGGTCATGCCTTCCGGCAACGTGACGCTTGCCGTGCGGACCTGGGAGGTGTCTATGCCGGCTGGACTTGGGTCGTGCGGGATGATCGCTTCTGTGGTGATCCCGTCGGGTGCGTCCGACTGCGTCGTTTCAGGGCTCAACTTGAATTCCGGTTCGAAGGGTGGACTGGTGAATTCGCCTTCGCCGAAGCACCCTTTGGGGCCGATCGGCGTGGTGTATTCCCTCGAGACTTCGGGACCGGCCGCGGGCTTGAGCGTGACCTTGTTGGTGGTCTTGGGTCCGGGTGCGGAGCAGGCGCTCGGATTGGTGATGAACCCCCCAAGGCCGGTGTTGCCGATGTTGCCGAACAGGAGCAGTCGCGATGCGATCAACGGGATCGCGGTGGAGACGTTGATTTCGTAGAAGTCGTGGTAGTCGCCGGCCCATTCGACGCTTCCTTCGATCAGGGTGTGAGCGAAGTATTGGGCTTTTTCGATCGCGGGCTGACTTCCATGGAAGATGCCATTGAGGATGTGTTCTGTGAGCGGTATCGGAAGCCCGAGCGCCACACCAAAGTCGGAGGCGAGACCTTCGGGCTGCTCCAGGTTGTAAACCGTGCCTTCAAGCGGAAGATCACCGCCCGCCGGTGACGGTTCAGGCCCCAGCCAGACGATGACCTTGTTGACACCGATTACGGTTTCTCCGCTACATGTGGGGGCGGGGAAGAATCCGGTGCCAGGGACTGGTTCTACACTTCCGAATTCAGCCATCGAGCACTTCTTTACGGCCTCTGGGTTCGTACTCACACCCGGAGCTACATCGGTACGCACATGGGTGACAACACCGCCCGTGCCGATGCCGGCGGGCGCCGCGTTGGGGATGGCGCCTTCCGTGTTGACCTTGAACGCGGTGATCCCGAAAGGCGGATGCCCGGCCGATTGCGTATAGCCACCTTCTTCGGCTTCAGCCAGCGTAGGTTCCTTGGGTAGGGAGAACGGGCCAACCGCTTGTTCGACACAGCTTTCGTGGCCTTCCTTGCAGTTCGCCGCGACGAAGCTTTCCACGCCGAATTCGGCTCCCTGCGCCATCGGCGCCGCGATGGCGATCACCGCAACTGCAACCGTCCCTAGAAGCGAGATGCGTGTCCTCAACGTCATGCCGTCCTCCTCCGAAAAGCTGGGCCGAACCGATAAACCGGGCCTATGTAGCAACCAGTGTCTATGTCAACAGTTGCGGTCTACCCGGTTTCCCGCAAGACCAGTCGTCGGGCACAGCGACGCGGGCCCGGTCCTGAGCGACCGGGCC
>JBOGYB010000079.1:0-6546 GCA_050696555.1 Solirubrobacteraceae bacterium
AACCACGAGCGTCCGAGCACGTGAGCGATCTTTCGCGGGATGCCTGGCGGGATGTGTTGAAGCGCACGTTCAAGGAGTACAAGGCCGACAATCTCACTGATCTTGCAGCTGCGCTGACCTACTACGGGGTGCTTGCGATCTTTCCCATGCTGATCGTGCTTGTCTCGATCCTAGGGTTGATCGGGCACTCCGCGACACAGCCACTGATCGAAAATCTCAGCAAGGTCGCGCCCGGTCCCGCCAGAGAAATCTTCACTAGTGCGATCAAGAACGTACAGAGCAGCAAGGGCACCGCGGGAATCCTGTTCATCGTGGGTCTAGCGGGCGGGCTGTGGTCGGCCTCCGCATATATCGCGGGGTTCATGCGCGCCTCGAACATCGTCTGGGACGTGGGGGAGGGCAGGCCAATCTGGAAGACCATCCCACTGCGTCTCGCCGTGACGCTGTTGACCGTAGTGCTGCTCACCATGAGCGCCGTCGCGGTGGTTCTGACCGGCGGCCTGGCAAAGGAGGTCGGGGATGTGATCGGTGTCGGAAGCAGCGCGGTCACGATCTGGGACATCGCTAAGTGGCCCGTATTGGTGCTTGTGGTGAGCCTGATGCTCTCGATCCTCTACTACGCCTCGCCGAACGTGCGCCATCCCGGCTTTCGCTGGATCACTCCCGGCAGCGTTTTGGCGGTCCTGTTGTGGATCTTGACCTCAGCCGCTTTCGCCTTCTATGTCGCGAGCTTCGCTTCCTATAACAAGACCTATGGTGCCCTTGGGGGCATCGTCGTCTTCCTCGTGTGGTTGTGGATCACCAACACGGTGATCCTGCTCGGCGCTGAGCTGAATGCCGAGATTGAGCGCGGACGCCAGATCCAGGCAGGCGCGCCCGCTGACCGCGAGCCGTTTCTCAAACCCCGAGACGAGCCAAGCTAAGTTCTGCTCGTAGCGCCGGAGGCTTTCTTGCGTGAGGCTTTCTTGGTGCGAGGAGCGCTTCTGCGTTGCGAGGCGGGTATCTCCGCTTTGGCCACAGCCTTGGTTTGCCGTACGATCTCTTTCTCGAGAAAGGAGCGCATACGCTCCTCCTCACGGCCGATTGTGCGAGCCAGTCGCTGTGTCTCCTTGTCACCGAGCACTCCCGCGAGCGTCTCGATTGCGGCGTAGGTCGCGATCTCTTCGGCCTCGCTGGCATACTCGGTCTTGGCGTTCTTCAGCTGCTTCTCCTCCTCGCCCGTGCCCCGAAGCGCGTGCAACGGACCCTGTGCGAGCGCCACCGCCTTTTGGGCGCCGCTCAGCACCGCCTGAGCGGCCTCGGTCACCGGGGCGGGTCCGGGCGTGTCTACTGTCGTTGTCGCGCCACCGAGTTCCTTGATGCGTTTCTTGACGTCGCGGCCATGGCGCTTGGTTTCTGAGAGGTGCTGCTTCAACCGCTTCTTGTACGTGGGCTGGACTGTGATCGCGATATGCGCCTCCAAGGCGGTCTCCAAGCGCTTCTCAAGGCCAAACGCCTCATTTAGATACTGGACCAGCTTCCCGTTCCCAGCAGATAGCTCAGCCATCTCGTCTCCTTCCTACAAGCGCCCGCGGCGCCCACGATAGGGACCCATGAACAGCAGGAGCACGACAAGCAGAAGGAGCAGCACAAAAGGGCTCACAAAGGCCCCGCCCGCGATGCTCATAACGACCAAGATGATGATGAGAAGCAACAGCAGATCCAAGAGATCCTCGTTTCGCTCGGTTTAGGAGATGAGCGTTGTGCTACCCGCAGAACGGGTGCTTGAAGCCTCGCGCCGCGCTGCCACCGGCGTTCATTGCCCCGCATTTACCGTCTGGGATGGTTCCTCATCTTCTGAGCGGGTAGAAGACTCTCAACAGAAAGCTAGGTTCCGATGGATACTGACAAGAGCGTCGACGAGGGCAAGGGGCGCCTGAAGGAGGCCGCAGGCAGCTTGACTGGCGATGACAACCTAAAGAACGAGGGCAAGGTCGACCGAGCCAAGGCCTCCGTAAAGGACAAGCTCGACAGGGCCGCCGATAGAGCAAAGGAGGCGCTCCATCAAGATGAGAAGTAGCTCTTTCGGCGCTGGTGGAGCGGCTCCAAGGGGCAGGTCGATCGATGCGGCACATCAGAAGCATCTGTCGGTCTACTTGCAGGATCACTTTGCAGGCGCGACAGTGGGAGCAGACCTCGCGCGCCGTGCGGCCGGCTCCAATCGAGATAGCGAGGACTATGGCGCTCCGTTGCGGGAGTTGGCTGGCGAAATCGACGAAGATCGAAACTCACTGCGCTCACTCATGGACCGGCTGCATGTCCGCGCTGATCGGGTCAAGCAACTCGCGGCGTGGACAGGCGAGAAGGTGGGCCGTCTCAAGCTGAATGGCCACCTCTTTACCTACTCGCCGCTCAGCCGGTTGGAGGAGCTTGAGCTTTTGACGCTGGGTGTCACCGGGAAGCGGGCGCTGTGGTGGACGCTTCACCTGCTCGCGCGGCAGGAGCCTCGCCTCTCTATCCCGGAGCTCGAACGTCTGATCAGCCGCGCTGATGAACAGCTCGAGAAGATCGAGGCGTGTCGACGCAACGCAGTCGGCGATGCCCTCTCACCAGAGTGGGCAGTAGAGAGCCCGTCGACCAGGGGCACGCACCCGCGAAGGTGAGGTGACGGAGGGTCGTAATGGCAGAACAACGCATGTACTCGACCGAGCAGAGGAGTGCTCATGAAACGGTCAACTGACATGGCAGGCGCGATGTGCGTGTGGACACCGTTCCCGACCCCCACGATTGAGAAGCCAACCGATGCGATAGTGCGGCGCCCGTGTTCAAGACCGCACCCCCATGGACATGCTGGCGTATATATTCGGCGAATGCTCCCCACGCAAAGCGACATACTGTGGAGGTATGTCCCCATACCATCCGAATACGCAGCTCATCCGCGATTTCCACGATTGCCAGAATCGCTTCTACGCGGGGGGCGATCAGAAACCAGTACGCGCGATGCTCACCGAAAACGTGGTTTGGCATGTGCCGGGTGCCAGTGCGATCGCAGGCGATTATCAAGGCAGGGACGAGGTGTTGCGTTACTTTGCGAGGAGACGCGAGCTGGCCGACGCGACGTTCCGGATCGACGTACACGGCGTGCTCGCGGACAATGAGCGCACAGTGATCCTCGCCGGAGGCGAGGTCGAGCATGACGGTGAGACATTCGCTTGGGGGACGGTCGGGATTTTTCGCGTCGCTGAAGGCAGAATCGCTGAGTGCTGGGTCGTTCCCTATGACCAGGACGTTTTCGATGAGATCTGGTCTGAGCTGGGTAGTAGTTACACGAGTAACGAGGACGAGGGGGACGAGGAGCAGGACTGAGCGGCGCGAGCCAAGATGGAACTCGTCCGACGACTATTTATCCCAGTTGTTCCCGTATTGCTCCCGGTTACGTTCATGGATACTGTCTAATGACGCTGCTAGGCAAGCTCGGGCGTCAGCCTGCCGGCTTGTAGTCGCTCGTTGGCTTCGCATGTGACTCGCCATCAGCGGTACATGGTCCGATAGTTTCGATATGATGGTCTTTATCCAGCATGACGCGGCGGTCGCGAAGAGGTACGTTTCGGTGAACGGCTCGAGCCCGTGTGCAAAGAGATGACCATATAGGAGATGAATAAGAGAAGCCGCGCCGCTGAACGCCCTCGGTGCTTCGCCCGCGACGGTGGGGGGCTGGAGCGGCGGCGGCGTTATTGCCCTTGGCCTGCCGCCTCCGTTTCCCCGATTGTGTTGCGGTGCTCGTCTTGGCCGAGCCAGCGGTGCATCTGACTACGCACCCGACGCGCGCCGCGCTTGCGATGACGGCCCGCTCGGGCTTCCACAGATACATGCGCCGTGACCCGGCGTCGGCCGCGCTGACGATGTACCGGTGGGCGAGCGGCTACAAGACGGGCGGCAACAGGTTCGACGCTTTGCCGGAGACGTGACGCGAGCAGATGCTCACCCACGCCCGCACCACGCTGCGCGAGATGGATCAAATGATCCGTCCTTACCCCACGCGAGCGGCGATCCGCTCGATCGCGTGCCCCGTGACCGTCATCGAGGGCGACCTCAACGACCCGGCATTTGCGACCGCCGTTGCGTTCGTCATGCGCTTGCTGCCCCAGACGCGGATGGTCTCGCTGCCCGGTGCCGCGCACATGCTCCACGTCGACCAGCCCGGAGAGCTGGGTCGAGGTCGTCACTCAGACGACTGGCCAGGCGCCATCGCCCGCAGCCATGCCAAGCCGGCACCCGCAAATAGTGGTCTGACCTGCGTTCCGCGCGGCCCACTCAAGTTGCCGCTTGGGACGATGTCCGAGCACCGGCTCGGCCCGCGCGCCTATATTCGCCACGGGTGCAGGCGTGCGCCGACCGGACCGGCGCACGTTACTGAGGTCGCCAAGCTCCTCACGATCAATCTGACGACAAGCCGGCACCTTACCTCCCTCGAGCAGAAGGGGCTGCTCAGCCGCAAAGGCAGCGACACCGACGGGCGCGCGGCGGTCGTGCAACTCACCGACGCCGGCAAACACACCGTGAGCGAGCTACGCAAAGGACACAAGGACTATTTGCAAAGCTCCTAGCCGACTTCGACGCCACCGAGCTGCAGCGCTTCGGCGACTACCTCGACCGCATCATACGCGCCTTCAAAGAACCTGCATAAAACGAGCGACGCACGCTACGAGGCTTGGCGTTCCAGGCGCGGAAAGGCTCCGCTGAAGGTCGCACTACCTCCGCCTAGTCGCTGTTGACCCTCGGCCGTCGCCGGAGTAGCATCGCGTTGATACTGCGAAGGTTCAATTCGAAAGGCGTGGGCATATGAGCGACAGCATCCCCGAACTCGCCTTGGCCTACAGCCAGGCATGGGCGAGCCACGATCCAGACGCGATCGTTGCCCTGCATACCGAGGATGCCATGTTTCACCTGCACGACGTGATGGAGCCGTGGGTCGGCCGCGAGGCGATCCGGGCCGCAGCCGCTGGCCTCTTCGCCGATCAGCCAGACCTCGGCTTCGAGCCGGTACGCGTATATCTGGGAGACGATCACTTCGTCTCCGAGTACGTGATGACCGGCACCCGCGACGGCAAATCCTTCGCATGCGACGGAACCGACGTATTCACCATCAGCGATGGCCTCGTAGCACGCAAGGACTCCTATATCGATTGGGTCACCTACCAACGACAGACGGGCGTCGACGTAGGCTCTATGACCGCGCCGCTTAAGGCATAAACCGTGCCCTCGAGCACGAGCACCCGCGCCCCCCGCGGTTCGCATTGAGTCGGGTTTCATGGAGCCACCGGGCTTGAACCCGATCCGCTCCCACACTCTCCCTTTCGTATAGGAGCGGCGTCGCGGAGCTGGCTGGGCGCGGCGACTGCCGGATGGGCAGAGGCAGAGGCCGGCACTCCGACCGGAAGGACCTGTTCCGTGTATGGTTGCGGGGCCGATGCGCACCGCACCACGAGACTTGTGCCGACTTCTGGTACCGACCATTTGGACTGGATAGGACGACGGGCTCCCGTGACAGCTTCCAAACGTAGGCTTGCCGTGGAAACAGAAGCGAATGTAGGCCGTTCCCAATGTACGCAGACTTCAAATGGCGGGCCGTTTTCGAGTGGTCATTATCCCTCAAACCTGTGCGGAAGTTGGAAGGCCATACAGTTCTGCAGGTTCTCCGGAGCTGCCCAGCGGCTTCTGGTTCACGGGTAACGAACACTGCATCAGCTCCAGCCGAAAATTCTCCGGGTCACCTTCACCTGGCACGTACAGCTTCCACAGTCCGGACCTTGGCACATGGAAGCATATATTCCTTCCTGGACGATGTACGGTCAGGGGAACCACTACATCGTGAGCTCTAACGAAGGTCTGTCCGAAAGCGTGTTCTCGCAGGAAGCCTTCCACGGTCAATGGATCACCCTCGCCGGAGGTACACATAACTTCACGGCCAGCCAGGACTACACGGTCGAACTGACACCCGCGGACACAGAAAACGGATTCTGCAAGTATCAGATGGCCGACCAGATGCGGTGGGTCTACGACGGTCCATCCATGTTGCCGCCGGTAAACACGGTCCCCCCGACGATTTCTGGCCAGGCAGAGCAAGGTCAGACGCTGACCGAGGCCCACGGGAGCTGGACGAACAGTCCGACCTACTACAGTTATCAGTGGGAGGACTGCGACAGCACCGGGATCAGTTGCTCGCCGATCGCGGGGGCCACCTCGCAGTCCTACACGCTGGCCGCAAGCGACGTTGGGCATGCGATCGTTGTGCAGGAGGTCGCCGTAAACGCAGCTGGCGCGAGCAAGCCCGCGAGCTCGGATGTAACGCTACTGATCCTGGCGCCTATCGACCCTTTTGACACCTACTGTGTCTCCAGCGAACTCTTCGACGCCCGACGACTCCCGCAGCGGTGCCGTGTCCCTCTTCACCAACAGGGGGCCTGGCTGCACGAGCTGCCGTGGGTGGCGCCGCAACCCACAACCACCCGATCGCTGGGATCGCCGCGCTCACGCCGGCGAAAGCCGTGGCGAGGACCGTGGCCA
>JBOGYB010000080.1:0-6534 GCA_050696555.1 Solirubrobacteraceae bacterium
CGGTAGATGAGCGCCTTGTTGATCCCCACCTCCCGCGCGATGCTCTCGATCGGCGCGTCCTGCAACCCCCGCTCGTCGAACAGCAAACGGGTGGCGGCGATTATCTCCCGCTCCCGCTCCCTCCTGCGCGTCGCGCGCGATGTCGTGCGCGACTCCTTGTAGCTGGGTGCTGTTGCCATTGAGAAATTGACTATACAGACAATGTAAACGCCATTCAATC
This sequence comes from Solirubrobacteraceae bacterium, assembly GCA_050696555.1. GTDB lineage: Bacteria > Actinomycetota > Thermoleophilia > Solirubrobacterales > Solirubrobacteraceae > Palsa-744. The sequence goes on from JBOGYB010000080.1 coordinate 221, forward strand.
TCTAATTTGACAACCGTTTACGCTTTGCTAGGCTTTACTCGTCCACTCGCGGGTTGGTCTGCCCGTGTGTGAAGCCGGCACGATGCCGGTCGTCACGGCACATCCGGAACACCGGGTCGTGGCAAAAATCCGTCGTACGTCACTGAACCGAGTCACAAAGGAGCCAACGTCTGATGTCAGCAACCGACGTAACCGCCGCCGAGGCGACCGGAGCCGCCGAGGCAGCCGTCGAGGCGATCACGAGCGCTGCCGGCAAAGACGTGGCCTTCTCGATGGCCCTCTCGGAGGACCAGAAGGAAATCCGCAAGTGGGTACACGGTTTCGCCGCCAACGTCATGCGCCCCGCCGCGCACGAGTGGGATGAGAAGGAGAAGACCCCCTGGCCGATCATCGAAGAGGCCGCCAAGATCGGGCTCTACGGCTTCGAGGGGCTGGCGCAGTTCTTCGCCGACCCCACAGGTCTCACTCTCCCCATCGTCAACGAGGAGCTCTTCTGGGGCGACGCGGGCATGGGCATGGCCATCATGGGCACCTCCCTCGCGGTGGCCGCCATCTTCGGGCAGGGCACGGGCGAGCAGATCGGCGAGTGGATCCCCCGCTGCTTCGGTACCCCCGACGACATCAAGGTAGCCGCCTTCTGCTCCTCTGAGCCCAACGCCGGCTCAGATGTGAGCGCTGTGCGCACCACCGCCAAGTACGACGAGTCGACCAAAGAGTGGGTGCTCAACGGCCAGAAGGCATGGGCCACCAACGGCGGCATCTCAGATGTCCACGTCGTCATCGCCACCGTCGACCGAGAGCTGGGCTCACGCGGCCACGCCGCGTTCGTCGTGCCGATGAGCGAAGCCAAGGGCATCTCCGAAGGCGCCAAGGTGTCAAAGCACGGCCTGCGTGCCTCCCACACCGCCGACGTCTACCTCGACGACTGCCGTATCCCCGAGAACTACGTCCTCGGTGGCAAGGAGAAGCTCGACGAGCGTCTCGCCCGCGCGAAGGAGGGCAAGAAGAACAAGTCAAACGCCTCCATGGCCACCTTCGAGGCCTCGCGCCCCACGGTCGGCTCGCAGGCGCTCGGCATCGCTCGTGCCGCCTACGAGTACGCGCTCGACTACGCCAAGGAGCGCGAACAGTTCGGCAAGAAGATCATCGAGAACCAGTCCATCGCCTTCACCCTCGCGCGCATGAAGATGGAGATCGACGCCGCTCGCCTGCTCGTGTGGCGTGCTTCCTGGATGGGCCGCAACCAGGTCCCCTTCGAAAACGCCGAGGGATCTATGTCAAAGCTCAAGTCCGGCGAGGTGGCCGTGTGGGTCACCGAGCGCGCCATCCAGATTCTCGGAGGCAACGGCTACACCCGCGAGTTCCCCGTCGAGCGCTTCCACCGCGACGCGAAGATCTACGACATCTTCGAGGGCACCGCTGAGATCCAGCAGCTCGTGATCTCTCGTGCCATCTCGGGTATGCACATCAAGTAAGAGATTGCCGATTACGCGAGGCTCGAGGTCTCGCAGGGCCTACCAGGCTTGTGTCCTGCCGCAGTGTGGGCAGGACACGCTGGTGGACACCGGTGCGATGAAGAAGTACCCGCATCCGCATGGGTAGCAAGCTTCATCCACCGGGCCACCCGCCTCGCGCAGGCGCTGTGCCTTGATGTCCATCATCGGCTCCGGTGGGGTGTCGTGATGGCGCCATGTCGCGATCGGGTGGAGCAGGCTTGCCAACATCGGTCTCTACCTCCTAAGACGCCTGGGACACACAAAGGTTTCGCTGTGCGCCAAATATCTCCTGGGCGTCTCACGCGGGCGCTTCTGGGATAATCGACGGCGATGAACCCCGCGCGCAAGCGAATGGTGCGGCTGGTGGTGTCGTTGAGCGCCGCTGTGGTGCTCGCGAGCGCTCTGATCTACACCAGCTTCAGCGCCGCCTCACCGACGGTCACGCCGAGTCAGCTCGTGCATGAAGGGCACCCCGGGCACAGCTATCAGCTCACCGGCAAGGTCAAGGCGGGGTCGGTGCGCCACGAAGGGGAGACCCTCTATTTCAGCGTCCAGGACCGCGCCGGCGAAACCGCGGTTCCGCTTAGCTATACCGGTGAGGTGCCCGATCCCTTCCGCGAAGGCCGCGAGGTGATAGTCACCGTACGCGAGCAAGATGGGCAGTACGTGGGTCAGCGCGACTCTCTGATCACGAAGTGCCCCTCGAAGTACAAGGTCGCCCCGAGCGGCCAGAAAACGAGTTGATGGCCGAGCTCGGACGCGCATGTCTGGTGCTGGCGTTCGCGGTGTGTGCGTACGGTATCGGCGCATCGTTGTATGGCGTGAGAAGTGGACGCCCCGAGTTCTCAGAATCGGGACGGCGCTCGGTATATGCCCTGGCCGGCATCCTTACCGTCGCCTTCGCCGTGCTCGAGGTGGCGTTCCTACGCAACGACTTCAGCTTCAACACGGTGGCGGATACGTCCAGCATGACGACCCCGACGTTCTACAAGGCCGCGGCTGTCTGGTCTTCCCAGGAAGGCTCACTGCTCCTGTGGGCGTGGCTGCTCTCGCTCTGGTCGAGCCTCGTGCTGTTCCTCACACGCAAGCGGCTGCGCGATGTCGCTTCATACGCCACTGCCATCCTGCTCGGCTTCGGTGGCTTCTTCGTCTCGCTGATGATCTTCTACGCAACCCCGTTCGCCACCACCAATCCCGCGCCCTCCGACGGGGTGGGCCTCGACCCGCTGCTGCGCCACCCCTCCATGATGATCCACCCGCCGATGCTCTACTCGGGGTACACCCTCTGCATCGTCCCCCTCGCGTTCGGGGTGGGGGCGCTGCTCGCGCGTAAAGTCGACGCCGAGTGGATTCGCGCCACCCGCCGTTTCGCCCTTGCCGCATGGCTGTTCCTCGGCGTGGGCATCATGCTCGGTGCGCGCTGGTCATACGCTGAGCTCGGGTGGGGCGGCTACTGGGGTTGGGATGCCGTGGAGAACGCCTCGCTCATGCCCTGGCTCACCGGCACCGCCTTTCTTCATTCGCTCATGATCCAGGAGAAGCGGGGGATGCTGAAGGTGTGGAACGTCTCGCTCGTGCTTGCCACCGGCACGCTCGCGATCATGGGCACGTTCCTCGTCCGCAGCGGCATACTCAGCTCCATCCACGCTTTCGGTGGCGCCACCCTGGGAGTACCGTTCGTGGTGCTCATCGGTGTGCTCATCCTCGGCTCCATCTACCTCGTGAGCTCACGTCGGGAGATGCTCCGCAGCGAGCACCGGCTCGATTCGTTGTTCTCGCGCGAGTCGGTGTTCCTCGCCAACAACGTCGTGCTCGTGGGTCTGTGCTTCGTGATCTTCTGGGGCACCTATTTCCCGTTGATCTCCGAAGCCCTCACCGGCCACGAGTCCTCCGTGGGGCCGCCCTGGTTTGATCGCTACACCGTGCCGCTCGCGCTCGTGCTCGTCCTGCTCAGCGGCGTCGGACCGGTGATCGCTTGGCGCAGGGCCACGCTCGCGAACGCCCGCCGCAACTTCGTCGTTCCTGTTGCGCTCGCAGCGCTCACGCTGGTGGCGTTGCTCGGCACGGGCGTGAGTGCCGGCAAACCGCTCGCCATCGTGATGTTCTGCTGCGCTGCGTTCGTGCTGGGGAGCGTCTCCCAGGAGTACTGGCGGGGAGTGAGAGTGCGCCGCGCGAGCTCCCGTGAGCCCGCGCCGGTTGCGCTGATGGCGCTCGTGCGGCGCAATCGCAGGCGTTACGGTGGCTACGTCGTGCACGTCGGGATGGCGGTGCTGTTCGTCGGTGTTGCCGCTTCCTCCTCCTTCCAGCACGCATCCGAGTTGAGCCTCTCGCCCGGGCAGTCAACCAAAGTGGGCGCCTACACCGTCCGCTATGTGCGTCCCACCGCCACCATCACTTCTAAGGAAGATGCCGCCCACACGGGCTCCACACTCAGCCTCGGTGCCGTGCTCGACGTGAGCAAGCACGGCCGTCACGTCGCTACGCTCGCGCCAAGCGAGGGCTTCTATGACTCGGGCGACCCCACCCAAGGGTCGGTGGGCCATCTGATCGGGGGCCAGGCGGTCAGTCACGTCAGCATGGACGCCGGGGTTACCCGTGACGTGTGGAGTGCTATCGCCCCCGACATCGAGACACCCCGTCTGAAGCGCATCATCGCGATCGCAAACAAGACGATCCCGCTCGTCCGTCCCGACGAGGGGACGATTGCCGTGGCAGTGATGGCGCGCGAATACATGAAGTCCCCGCCTCCTGCTCAGTTTCACTTGATCGTCTCTCCGCTGGTGATGTGGATCTGGATCGGCGGCGCCATCGTCTTCGGTGGGGGACTGATCGCGATGTGGCCCGCCCCGAGTGCCGTGCGCGGGCGGGTCAAGGTCGCCTCGCGCAGCCGCGCCGCGCGTGGCCTCGCGCGAGCCTGAGTCGATGGCGGTGCTGCTCACGCTCGTCTTGCTGGCGGCGGTGATCGCGGTGGTGAGTGCGCCCTTGTTGCGAACCCGGCGTACCGCAGAGCCCGAGACGCCGCGCCACGCGGAGTTGAGCGCGGCGCGCGAGGCCAAGTACCGCGAGGTCCGCGACGCCGAGCTCGACTACAAGACGGGCAAGCTCTCGCAGGCCGACTATGACGCCATCAACACCACCCTGCGTGCCGAGGCGGTCGAGATCCTGAATCAGCTGGAGGCGCTGGAGAAAGTCCCTACCAAGGTTTAGTCCCTCTCCCCCAAACCATGCGTACGCCGCTTGCGGCGTACGCTTCTCCTACCAGGGTTTCTTGAGAAGCAGAATAGTGTTCAGCACGAACACGATCGCGAAGAAAACCGTCCAACGGTTGAGGTTTCGCTCCACCATCGAGCCCCCGCCGAGCGGTCCCTGACCGCTGCCCACGCCGAACGCACCAGAGAGGCCGGAGTCCTTGCCCGAATGCATCAGCACCAGGAAGATCAGGGCGACGGCGATGAACACTTGCAATACCGACAGGACGAGTTCCATCGGCGAAGCGTAGCGACTCCCGCAAGCGTGCGTGCAGGAAGCGGCTATTTGGCCATGTTCGGTGTTTACGCCTATGGCCCGTGTACAGTCGTGCCGCTTTCCGATAAAGGAGGCCGATATGCGTGCGTGCGCCCATTTGACGGCCGAATTGCAACCACGATTGCAGTTTCTGGCACGTTTTGATTACGAATCCTTTACTAAGACCTGCTTGTCTGCCGATATGAATTGGGTCAGGGGGCGCCCATGGAGTGTGGGTGCCGTGTTCGAACACGACCATGGGACCACATGAAGACCAGTAGGGACCGCAGGACGAGCAGGGAGCTAAGCGTGAGTGCGCGCGAAACGCCCACCCACCAGGGGCGGCGCTGATGAGCGATGCTCGCGGCCGTACCCGTCGCGCGATCCTCACAGCCATCGCCGGAGGCGGGCTGACCGCAGCCGGGATCGGTGGGCCGCTCACCGGTGGCGCCTTGGCGGCGGAAGCCCCAGCAGTGACCCCTCCGGAGGGAACGCCTACGACCACCGGGTCGGCGGCTCCAACGCAGACCCCCACGACGTCTACCACCACGACTTCGACCGGTACCACCACAACGGCGACGCCCGTCGGTACCGCGCCCACGACGACTACCACAACGCAGACCACCACCCCCACGAGCACCACGCCTGCGCCACGAGCTCACACCCCGAAGGTGGTCGAGCGACGCGCTCAGCAGGTAACCACCGAACCGGCGATCACCACCACGAACGCCGCGACCCCCACGCCCTCGGCTCCCAAGAGCTCTGCCAGCATCGCACCCGCCCCGCAACTCGCCACGGTCCAGGCGGGCGCGTTCGCGGCGCTCACGGGCTCCACCGCCTCGATGCAGGCACTGGACTTCTATCGCATACCTCTGTTCCTACTGCCGATCTACCAGGCAGCGGCGGTGCAGTACGGAGTTCCCTGGCAGATCCTCGCGGCGATAAACGAAGTGGAGACCAACTTCGGCACCGACCTGGCAGTGTCGTCCGCCGGTGCCGTGGGATGGATGCAGTTCATGCCCGAAACCTGGCTTCGGTACGGAGTGGACGCGGTGGGCGCCGGTTACGCCGACCCCTACAACCCGGTCGACGCGATCTTCGCGGCGGCGCGCTACCTGCACGCCGCTGGTGCCTCCACCAATCTGCGGGGAGCGATCCTTGCGTACAACCACTCCGAAGCGTACGCCGAATCGGTGCTGCTACGTGCGCGCCTGTTCTCCAGCTATCCGGCGTCGGTGATCGCCACGCTCACCGGCTTGACCGAGGGCAGCCTGCCGGTGGCGAAAGCGCGGTTGAGCGCGAGCTCGATCATCC